>NZ_FXBB01000042.1 GCF_900177735.1 Dethiosulfovibrio salsuginis
AGCGGAGGAAATAGCGGACGTGGAGATCATGATGGCTCAGCTTAGGCACGTGGTTGGGGATACCCTCGTGGAGAGGGAGAAGGCGAGAAAGTTGGAGCGTATGCGGGGCTGGGTAGAAGGGGAATAGTGAAAGCCGCCGTGCGATCGGGGATGATCGAGCGGCGGCATTATCTGTGAGGAGGAGATGACCAGTATGGGACAGGTAGAACGGCTGACTAAAATAATCGAGCTGTTGATCCAGAGACATCCTCGGTCGGCTGATGTCTTGCTGGGGGTTGTACCTCCTCCGACCGACGATGAGTGGCTGGAGATGCTTCGCTCTTCTCCTGATGACCTGGGTGTCCGGGTTCGGACAGACCCATACACCGACAGGATACTCTCGGAGGTTATCAAACTGGATGAGATCCACCGGCTTATCGATGCTGCCGGTTGGGAGTCCATAACCGAGGCAGCCAGGTCGATAAAGGAGTTCTTCGCCGAGGACTGGAAGGTGTTTTGTCTCCATTGCCGCTTTGTTCGTGGAGAGTCCAGGATAAGCGACGCCTCTTCCCTCCAGAAAGTATCCCGCCGGGTGGGGCTATCTCCGAACACGGTATCTCGTAAACGCAAGGAGATACCGAGGAGGATAGCCCGTGACGCCCTCAGCGGGTTTCAGGCCGCCATGAAATGGTGACTATAGAACGCTTCATACTTACTCTCTAGGAGCGTTGATATTGCATGATATCGGCGTATGATGATAACGTGAAAGTCAGCTCGGGAGTGCAGGCCCGACTTACTCGATAGAGGCCTCGGCGCCCCAGCGTCGGGGCATTTTTTATGCCTTGAGGTTGGAGGGGTTAGGATATGTACGTTATCTGGTGTCGCAATGAGGGGCGTGGCGGGTTGCGTGTCGGTGTCTCCGACGCCAGATACCCCATTCCCTACATGGCGGATCCCATCACCATCTTCGAGCATTGCTACGTGCGCCTTATGCGGCGGTGGTTAGGGCGCAGGGCTAAGAGGGGATGGAGCCTAGAGCGCATGAGAGAGGCCTGTGGTGAGGTGATCTCATGACATGAGAGAGGTCACGTATTTCACTAAAGACGAGATCAGGAGGATACCTAAGATCCTCAGGTCTCGTGACCGGTCCGAAGAGGTGTCCCTGAGGGATTGCGCCCTGTTTATGGTGGGTATCAACTCGGCCCTGCGTGCCGGAGATCTCCTGGGTTTGAAGGTTGGGGATATCTTGGCTGGATCGGCCAAGAGGATACAGATCCGAAAGGAGATCATCCTTGTAGAGGGAAAGACGAAAAAGGAGCGTTGGATATATCTGCCAGATTCCGCGAGAGAGGCAGTTAAGGCTTACCTTAAAGTGCGTAAGGATCGCAGGGGGCTTTTGCCTGAACAACCGCTATGGATGTCCACCAGGGGGAAAGAGCCCAAGGCGATATCCTACGTCCAAGTTTACAGGACCCTCCGGTGGGCGGCACGAAGGGCCGGCGCAGATCTTCGTCTAAGGCATATCGGATGCCACTCTATGAGGAAGACCTATGGTCATTGGCTTTATTACAAGACGGAGGGGGAGCCCTTCACCTTGGCCGAACTCATGTTTATGTACGGTCACTCGTCAGAGCAAATTACCTTGAGATACCTGGGTATCACCGCCAGAGAGCTGAGGGAGAAGGCTCGGAATTCAGTGATTGAATAGCGGTCGTACAGTTAAATATAGGGGGTCTACACATAATGTTCCAGAGTTGGCGAAATTACGGTTAAAAACGAGAGGTGCGAAAGCGGAGCAAAGCCGGTGGGCGCAAGGCCTGAGAGGGTACGAATCTCTAACCACATTCCCTGTAGATATATTACATGAGTAAGGAAGTAGGGAATAAATTTAAAATCGCGCGAAGCATTGCAAACAGTGGGTCCTTCCCGAGGGGGGCGGCGCGGGTAAGGAAACCCCCCCCAACGAGCACGATTTGGCTAGACACTCCAAAATTGGAGCTCAGTCCAGTCCACTCGAACCGTCGTTTTTCTGAACTTTACAGGAGGTGAGGTTAGTTGAGTTATCAAGCTAAAAGGGATCTGTTAGACCAGCTGATCTCGGCCAAAGACGTGGCTCGGTTGCTGGGGGTGACCGAAAGCTGGGTACATAAGCTGGTCAAAAAGGGCTATATCTCAAAGACAGATACGGGCCGTTTCTCTCTAGGGGCCTCTGTCGGTGGGTATATCCAATACATCAAAACCGGGGAGTCTTCAAATCTAAGCCCTCAGGACATGATGAAGGAGAAGTTCCGACTGACGAAGGCTCAGGCCGATAAGGCAGAGATGGAGGTTCAGGAGCTGGAGAAGGAGCTTGTCCGTGTTGATGAGGTTCGGAGGGCGTGCAGTGATATGGTGTCCACCTTTCGGACGAAGGCTCTGGGACTGCCGTCGAAGGTGGCTCCTAAAGTCTTGGGCATGGCCTCTGTCGCTGAGGTTCAGGCTTGCCTAAAGCGAGAGGTTAATGAGGTTTTGCAGGAGCTGAGCGAATATGAGCCTTAGCGTTGTTGCAGATCTGATATGCGATGTGGCCAAGTCTGTTGCTCCACCTCCGGAGCTTACGGTCAGCCAGTGGGCAGACAAATATCGTCGTCTCTCTAGGGAGGCTTCGGCCGAGCCTGGGCAGTGGTCCACCGATAGGGCTCCGTATCAGAGGGAGATAATGGACGCTTTGTCTGATCCCTTGGTGGAGGGGGTTATCGTGATATGTGGCTCCCAGTCGGGCAAGACGGAGATAGTTCTTAATACCTTGGGATATCACATCCACTATGACCCAGCTCCTATATTGATACTCCAGCCGACTCAGAAGCCTATGGCGGAGGACTTTTCAAAGGACAGGGTTGCTCCGATGGTCAGGGATACGCCGGTTCTTAGGGGCAAGGTGAGATCCCCAAGGAGCAAGGACTCCAATAACACCATATTGCATAAGGCTTTTGACGGTGGCCATCTGACAATAGCAGGGGCAAATTCAGCGTCCTCTCTGGCTTCTAGGCCTATACGCATCCTTCTTGCTGATGAGATCGATCGCTATCCTCTGGCTGTTGGAGGCGAGGGAGATCCTCTGACCCTTGCGGAGCAGAGGACCACCAACTTCTGGAACCGAAAGAAGCTGTTCGTATCGACTCCTACGGTGAAGGGGATATCCCGTATAGAGGCTAGATATGCTCTGTCTAGCAGGGAAAGATGGTGTGTCCCATGTCCTGTGTGCGGAGATCTTCAGCCTTTGAGCTGGAAACAGGTTCGTTTTCCGGACGAAGAGTGGCTTTATCCCACCCATGAGTGCCGATCCTGCCATGTCAGGAGTAGCGAGCAGGCCTGGAAGTCGATGATGTCCAAGGGGGAATGGGTTGCGGATAACCCTGAGGCGAAGGAGAGAGGCTTTCACCTGAACCAGCTTTCCTCGCCATGGCGATCCTGGACCGAGATCATCGATCAGTTCAAACGAGCCAAGGCAGCCTTGGATGCTGGCGACGTCGAGCCCATGAAGGTCTTTATCAACACGGTCTTGGCCGAGACCTGGGAGGAGCGAGGCGAGGTAATAGAGCCGGATCGATTCATGGAGCGATGTGAGTTTTACTCTGCCGAGGTCCCCGAGGGTGGCGTGCTGCTTACTATGGGGGTGGATGTCCAGAGGGATCGTCTCGAGGCCGAGGTTGTCGCCTGGGGTGCGGGGGAGGAGTCTTGGAGCGTGGATTATAAGGTGCTTCAGGGAGACCCCACAGAGCCAGGGGTATGGGATGCTCTGACGACATACAGGACAAAAACGTGGACCCACGAGTCTGGGGTGGAGATGTCCATCGATGCGGTGGCTATAGACTCGGGGGACAATACTCAGGCTGTCTATGACTATGTTCGTGATCTTGGCAGGGAGAGGGTTTTCCCGGTCAAGGGTTTGGCTGGAGACAGAGCGGTTATATCCGGCCCGACAAGGCAGAGGGCTGGCAAGAGATCTCGTCCGGTTATGCTTTATCGTGTTGGTGTGGATACGGCGAAAAAAACCGTTTATGCGAGGTTGAGGCTTGAAAGCGGTGCGGGGTATTGCCACTTCCCTGTGGGCAGGGATCAGGAGTATTTCCTGCAACTCACGGCGGAGAAGCTGGTTACCAGATACAAGAAGGGGTTCCCATACCGTGTGTGGGAGAAGATCCGGGCGAGGAACGAGGCACTAGACTGCCGGGTTTACGCCTATGCGGCGATGAAGCTTTTGAACCCAGATTGGGAGGCTCTTAGACGCAGGGTGGCCCCTGTCAGACGAGACGTCGAGGACGAGGGTAATAAGCGCAGTGCGGCGAAGAGACGTCGCAGAAGCGGTGGTTTTGTGGGGAGGTGGTGATTTGATATCCATCCCTGAAAGGGTTATAGCCGGGATGCCTTTGAAGTTCTCCGTAAGGGTAGATGAAACGGTGGATCCTGGGTGGGGTATGTCCTTTTTTCTGAGGGGAGGTGGTGCTCTAGACTGTTCTGGGGTTCCCGATGGGGAGGAGTTCTTCTTTAGCTTGGATACGACAGGGCTTCCCCCTGGGACCTATTGGTACTCTCTGAGGAGTGTCTCTGGCGATAGTGTAGAGGAGCTGGCTTCTGGGGCGATAGAGGTTTGCCCGGATATAGCGTCAATGGAAACGTATGATGGGAGGTCCCACGCAAGGAGGGTCTTGGACGCCATAGAGGCGGTTTTGGAGCAGAGGGCGACCCACGATCAGCAGTCTTACTCCATCCAGACGTCCCTAGGCATGAGGCAGTTATCCAGGGTTCCGCTGGACGAGCTGTTGAGGCTTAGAAGGATTTACACTGTCGAGTGCAGGAGAGAGTCGGGAAAGCCTATCGGTAGGAGGGTCCGAGTATGGATATGAGCCTGTATCGATTTATGGCCTCTAAGGGCAGCCAGGGGCTTGCGAGGTCTCCCTCTCGTAAGCGGAGTTACGACGCCGGTGGGGCTTCTAGGTTGACGTCTACATGGACGTCTATCCCTGTCGATGCCGATGAGATAGTGCGTCGCAATCTCCGGGTGTTGGTGGCTCGATCCAGGCAACAGGTGGCCAACAACGATTATGCCAGGAGATTCCTTCAGATGGTCCAGGATAACGTGATAGGAGCTCAGGGTGTTATCCTTCAGGTTCAGGCCAAGAGGAAGAATGGAGCTCCAGATACGCCACTAAACGATGCCGTGGAGTGGGCCTTTTGGGAGTGGGGTCGACGTGGTAACTGCGATGTCACCGGCAGGCTATCCTGGCTGTCCATTCAGCGTCTGGTCGTTGCCACCGTGGCAAAGGACGGCGAAGCTGTGGCTTTGTTGAGGTATGGCGATATGGCCGGTCCCTGGGGGTTTGCTATACAGCTTGTGGATCCTCAGAGGATTCCGGTGGAGTACGACGAGGAGAGTTTGCCCAACGGGAATATAGTGCGTCACGGTATAGAGATGACGGAGTACGGTAGGCCGGTTGCCTATTATTTTCGGACCGACGACGAGAGGGCCGGTTACGTGAAGTGGACGGGACACCGTTATGTCAGGATTCCAGCGTCTCAGGTGATCCATGTTTTTGTGCCTGAGATAGTGGGACAAAAAAGAGGTTTGCCCTGGATGTCCACCGCCCTATTGCGGCTGCACATGATAGGCGGCTACGAGGATGCGGCACTGGTCAACGCCAGGGTGTCCGCCGCTAAGATGGGGTGGCTCAAACCCAGCGAAAATGCCGCTGGATACGGTGGGGACGATATGGATACCGATATAGCCATAGACGCCGAACCGGGCACTTATGAGCCAATACCCGACGGATATTCTGACGTGATATACCCGGACTATCAGTATCCTAACGGCGAGTTCGGGACGTTCGTAAAGTCCTGCCTGAGAGGGGTGGCCGCTGGGCTTAACGTGAGCTATAACACCTTGGCCAGCGATCTGGAGGGGGTGAATTATTCCTCCCTGAGACAGGGAGCCTTGGACGAGCGAGAGGTATGGAAGGGGCTTCAGGGGTGGATTATCGAGGAGTTTCATCAACGGGTTTACGAGGCCTGGCTGACTCTGGCCCTTTTGAAGGGTAACGTTGTCTTGAGGGGACGGCCTGTGTTGGCTACCGAGGAGGTGCGGCTAAAGTATACCGAGTGGCAGCCCAGGCGTTGGCCGTGGGTGGATCCTATTAAGGACATGGCGGCCAAGGAAAAGGAGATAAAGACCCTTTTGCGTTCTCCCGGGGAAATTATCCGGGAGCTTGGGAGAGACCCTGAGGATGTTTGGAGCGAGATTGCCCAGGATATTCAGGGCATGAGGGATAAGGGGATACCGGAAAACATGATCCAAAGGGTGTTCCAGGGAGGAGGTGGCAAGGTTGCCGCAAGCGCCAAAGATACAGGAGCTAGTAAGGGAGCTGAACAACAAGAAGCCGAGTCTGACGGGAAGTCTACGGTCTCTGAATGAGGATGACAGGACGGTAGAGCTGTCCTTTTCCTCCGAGGCTGAGGTGGAGCGATGGTTTGGGGTAGAGATCCTGGGACATAAGCCAGATGAAGTGCGATTGGAGCGCCTGAATGCGGGGGCTCCTTTTTTATTGGGACACGATAGGTCTCAGCAGGTGGGGGCGATCATGGAGGGGTCGGTCTCTATCGTCGATCGAAAGGGCAGATGCACCGTAAAGATATCTCGCTCTACCCAAGGCGAGGAGATTTTTCAGGATATCAAGGATGGGATAAGGCGTAATTGCTCGGTTTACTACAACGTATTCGAGGTGCAGCTTGCCGGAGAGCGTGACGGTGTACAGATGTACAGGGTTGTAGATTGGGAGCCCACGGAAGTGAGCTTAGTTAGCGTACCTGCGGACCCCACTGTAGGAGTTGGCCGCAGTGATGATGATAGGGAGGGTAATGGAATGCCTGGAAACGCTCGTGATAATGAGTCTGTAAATAACAAAACTGCTGAGAATAGCCCCGCTGCTGGAGTGCCGGAGGGGAGCCGGGCGATGCCGGAAGGCAATCCCTCTGGGATTAACGTATCTGCCGTTAGGGAAGAGGCCAGGAAGCAGGAACAGGTGAGGGTCCGCAACCTGCTTCAGCTAGGGGAGCAGTTTGGTCAAAGAGATCTAGCCGACCAGTATGTGTCTGAGGGCAGGGGCGTGGATGAGTTTAACAAGGTGCTGCTGGACAAGCTGATAGAGTCTAGATCTCAGGGAGGGACTGTGAAGGAGTCGTCGGTGGGGATGTCCGAGGGGGAGGCTAGAAGCTATTCTTTCATTCGGGCGATTCGTGCCCTGGTGAGCCCGACGGATCGATCCGCACAGGAGGAGGCGGCCTTCGAGTTTGAGTGCTCTCGTGCCGCGGCATCTAAGATGGGCAGGTCCCCGGAGGGGTTGGTGGTCCCCTACGACGTGCTTAGCAGGGGGTTGTTACAGACCGGTGGCAGTCCGGCCAGTGGAGGGTACACGGTTGATACCACCCTGATGACCAGCTCTTTCATAGAGTTGCTTCGTAAAAAGGCCATCGTTTTGCAGATGGCGACGCCTCTGTCCGGTCTCGTGGGAAACTTGGATATCCCATCTCAGGCCAGTGGAGCCAGCGGCTATTGGGTTGGTGAGGATCAGGATGTGTCGGAGGGTAGCCCTGCTTTTGATCATGTGACTATGAGCCCTAAGACCGTTGGAGCTTACAGCGAGATAACTCGCCGGCTGCTGTCTCAGTCCTCGATGGATATAGAGGCGCTTGTTAGGGCGGATTTAGCTAAAGCTCTGGCCCTGACCATAGACAAGGCGGCTATATACGGTTCTGGTACGGATAACCAGCCTAAGGGTATCGCCGTAACCACTGGGATCAATGCGGTGGCTTTCCAGGCTCAGCATCCGACCTATGCGGAGCTTGTGGATATGGAGTCGGAGATAGCGGCGGACGATGCGGATGTATCCGGTATGTGCTATGTGGCCAACGCAAGGTTCAGGGGGCACTGCAAAACGACGGAGAAGTTTGTCGGGACCAGCGGGGCGACTATCTGGGAGAAGGGCGATACCATCAACGGCTATGCCGCCCGGATCACTAACCAGATAGCTCTGGGAGACGTTCTGTTCGGTAACTTTGCGGATCTGTTGGTTGGTATGTGGGGTGGCCTTGAGCTTACCACCGATCCCTATACCCACAGCCTCAAAGGACGACTGAGAATAGTGGCCATGCAGGATGTCGACTTTGCTGTCCGACACGTAGAGAGCTTTTGCTACGGAAAGAAATCCGCATAGGAGGTGTCGTTGTGGGTAAGGTTATGCAGGTTATCGTCTCGAGTGCGGTGGTCGTCGATGGTGAGATAGTTCGTCCCGGCAGGGAGGTCTCTTTGCCTGAGGGGATCGCGATTAGCCTCTTGAAAAGGGGCAAGGTGAAGGTCCTCCCTGGAGGAGGTGTGGATGTCTCGGAAGATATTTCCGAGGATAGAGAGGCCTTAGAGGCGGAGTATAAAGAGCTTGGGGGGCGACCTCAGGATGAGTGGTCCGACGATGAGCTTATCCGTCGCATAGATGAGCGTAGAGAGAAGGTCGAGAAATGATTCCGGGAATCGTCGCTGCCGACAGGGATATCCTCCAGGCGGTGGGCGATTCCCTGTTTTTTTCTGGGATAGACTATCCCATTAAGGGACTTTTTGACTGCCCGGAGATCTACCCTCGTCCAGCGATCGGGGAAACCGAGGTTGAGGTGTCCAATCCTGTGGCTTTCTGTCTTGCCTCGGACGTGGCAGAGGTTTCGAGGGGCGATACTTGCAGGATTAGGGATATCGTTTACAGGGTTCTTGAGGTTGTCCCCGATGGTACAGGTATGGCTTCGGTGGTGATGACTCTATGATAGAGGTTTCCTTCGATAAAAAGGCTATGGCTGACATAGCGAGGGATCTGGAAGCCACGCCCAGGGAGATAAAAAGGGCCATGCATCTTGCGCTTAACGAGGTAGGACGTCAGATGAAATCTTTGGCGGCAAAAGAGGTGGCCAAGGATACGGGTGTCAAACGGTCGGCCTTGAAGCCCCGAATCCTGTCTTTTAAAAGGCAGGTGGATGGAATCGACCAGGTGAAGTTATGGACGGGGGTCTACCGAATACCTGCCCGCAAGGTCGGGGTGAAAAAAAGCTCAGTGCGTGGCAAGGTGGATATATCCCCTTATGTCCTGGCGGTTCTGAGTTCTGACGTTATCCCACTTTTCGAAAGTCGTTTTATACCTGCTTTTGAGAGGAAATTGCGATGGCTGAAGTCAAAATAACCGAGCTACACGACGCTATTTTAAAGGGAATATCGAAAGCCTTCCCCTCTCTTGTCACGGTTACGGCCTACGATCGCATAAGAGGAAAGATGGCGGTTCCGGCGGCTTTGCTGTTTCTTGCGGAGATGGAGAGGATGGACGATGTAGGGACGGAGCAACTCTGCCTGGAGTGCCGCTTTGACCTGTTTTTGGTTTTGGATGCCCTGATGGATGGGGTCGGCCAAAACGTGCGGCAGTTGGCAGGGGATCTAGCTTTGTATATCCATGGTAATCGTTTTGGACTTGAGGTGTCTCCTGCGAAGGTGGCGGGGTTGGCTCCTACGGAGTTTTTGCCAGCTATGGCTCAGCATGTGGAGTGGCAGATATCCTGGACTCATGAGATCTATTTAGGCCCCTCTTGTTGGGATGGAGAAGGGATTATTCCCACGGAGGTGCTGTATTCGATCGTGCCATTTGTGGGGCCAGATCATATTGAGGCATACAGACCACTGGAGGGCATTACTAATGCGGACTCCCCCTAGTGATTGGGTCTTGGCGGATATCAACAGCAGGCTGGCCAGGATGATGCGGATTGGCACCGTCGTCGAGTTGGACGAGGCCGCCGCAAGGGTACGAGTGACCTGCGGAGCTGGGGATGGAAAGATCACGACCGCTTGGTTGCCGTGGATCACCGCTCGGGCTGGTCCTGATCGAACCTGGTGGGCGTTAGAGCCAGGAGAACAGGTGATGGTGCTGTCTCCATCTGGCGAGATGTCTCAGGGGGTCGTGTTGGGGTCTATCTACAGAGATGCCCATCCGGCTCCCGCAGCGTCTAAGGACATCCAAAGGGTGGATTTCGACGGAGGGTCGTATATCGAACACGATAGGAAGCGAAAAAAGTTCAGACTCCATATCGAAGGGGATATGGAGATCTCCGTGACGGGGCACGTCCAGTGGACCGCCGGAGCGGAGGGGTATGACTTTGATTGACGGAAGAGGTGAGCGACGATGCCAGAGGTGACCAGGATAGGGGACAGTACCACCGGAACCTGCGATAAAGGGTTGCCCTGTTGCCCTCACGGCAGGTCTGGAACCAACGGTACTGGAAGGCCTCGTTTCAGGGCCGGAGGTAAGCTGCTTCATTGTTTGTCGGATACAGGAGCAACGAACTGCCCTCACGGTGGCACATACGAGAGCGTCCAAGGCTCGGAGAAAGTGAGAGTCGACGGTCTTCCAGTGACGTTGGTTGGACATGGGACTCTGTGTAAGAGTTGCGGGGAGGTTGGCTCCCATTCTTCTGGGTGGGGAAAGATGAGAATTGCAAAATGAAAGGTGTAGACAGAGATACCGGTAAGCGTTTAGTTGGACTCTCTCACCTCAGGCAGTCGGTGCGGGATATTCTGACTACGCCGATAGGGTCTCGTGTTATGAGGCGGGAGTATGGATCCAAGCTCTATGCGCTAGTAGATCACCCAGTATCTGATGAGACGGTGATGGAGGTTTATATGGCCACCGCCGAGGCTCTATTGCGATGGGAACCGAGACTCGACCTGACTAGGGTCCATGCCTCAGTTTCTCCGGGGAAGATAACTATTTCCCTAGAGGGGCGATATATACCGGATGGCAAAGAGATTCGCATGGAGGGGATTGAGGTGGTTTAGATGATTGATCTGTCCAGGCTCCCGGCTCCCAATATTGTTGAGGCGATAGACTATGAGGCTATCCTGGAGGAGATGCTTGCGGATTTGCGGCTCCGAGATAGCGAATTTGACGCACTGGTGGAAAGCGACCCAGCTTATAAGATCCTGGAGGTGGCTGCCTATCGAGAGGTTATTTTGCGCCAGAGGGTGAACGACGCCGCTAGGGCGGTGATGCTGGCTTATGCGAGAGGTGCGGACTTGGATCAGGTAGGTGCTGGTGTGGACGTCTTGCGCAGTGATGGGGAGTCGGACGATAGGTATCGATCCAGGGTGCAAATGTCTTGGGAGAGGTTGTCTACGGCCGGTCCTGCCAAGTCGTATCGTTATTGGGGGCTTTCGGTCGGCAAAGCGGTTAAGGATATAGGAGTATATTCTCCTGCTCCAGGATGCGTCCGAGTCGTAGTCTTAGGGGCCTATGGAGATGGAGTGCCGTCTGCCGATCTATTGGCAAAGGTGCATGAGGCGGTCTCGAGTGATGAGCGCAGACCCCTCACCGACACCGTTGAAACAGTCGCCGCTCAGGTCGTGAAGTATAACGTGACGGCCTCTCTCGAATTGTATCCGGGAGTGGCCGCCGAGCCAGTGATAGAGGAGGCTCAGGCAAAGGTTCGGGCGGTCGTCGATGATTTGCATCTGATAGACGAGGATATTATGTCGTCGAGAATAATTTCCGCTTTACATGTTGAGGGGGTCAAGTCGGTTGATCTCGTAATCCCTTCCGAGGATCTTCTGATCGATTGTTCTCAGGCGGGGTACTGTTCCGGGATATCTTTGGCCTGGAGGGTGGCTGATAGGCGATGAGTGATTTGCACTTGCTGCCTGGGAATGCAACTTCTCAGGAGAAATCTCTATCCCTTTGTATAGGCAGGAAGATCGCCGCTGAAGCTATTCGCAATATAAAATCTCCGGAACTTGCCCCTGTTGAGATTTTGCCTTATTTGGCCTGGGAACGTCACGTGGATCTCTGGCGATCAGAGTTCCCTGAAAATATAAAGCGTGGTCTAGTAGCTAAATCTGCACAATGGCACCGCTTAAAAGGGACAAAAGCAGGCGTATTGAGGATGCTCGAGGTCCTGGGGTATTCGGACGTGGAGATCGTGGAGTATAGAGAGGCCCTAGAGAGGTACGGGCAGGCGGGTATCCTGTCTTTGGACGGGACCTGGGATGTCGTGTCAGGTAGCGACCTCATGCTCCGGTCCGCCCTCGAGGTGGCTGACCTCCCGCCTCTGATCCACTGGGCTCAGTTTGCCCTGCGTATGGATCTATCGGCAGCGGAGCGTCCAGGCTGGGCGGAGGAGGTCCGGTGGGCCGTTGGCGAGATGAAGCCCGCCAGGTCTTGGCCTGTCTGGTGGTACTGGATCGCTCTAGAGTTGGGTCTGGAGATAAAAACATGGCATCGGCTTGACCTAGCGAAGGATATCCGTATCCGATATCCCTGGTGTTGGTCTCCTCTGGACGGTAGCTGGAGCATCGGCAGTGACGGGAGGCTCTTGGGGCTCGACGGGCAGGTGCTGGATGGGCGCTGGCGTTTGGGCGACTCTGCCCCTGCGGTGTACGACCGATTTGTCCGTGCCTGTGGGGTGGTGGTAGGCAAGAGCCTGGGCAAGAGGGCCTACGCCTCTTTAGGGAGGCATAGACAGATAGTGGAGTCGCCTACACCCCTGTCTCTAGATGGATCATGGACGTTGGACGAAGCCCCCCGGTGCGTGGCCGCATCCAGGCAGTCTGTCCGTATCACGTCGTTATCTTCTGCCCGGCCTGTAGTAGGGAGGCATGGTGGTCGCTTAGGGACAACCATAAGATACCCTGCGTCGCCTCGGTTGCTGGATAGGGCTCATGTGCTGGATGGTAGTTGGGGCATGGATGGTCGGAATATCAGGCCTTGCGGCATCAAAAAAATGACGATGGATGGCAGCTGGAGGATCGAATCGGATCCCCCAGCTTTTTTGTGCCGGTCAGCATCCGGTGGCGGCAAGGAGATCCATGTTCCGTTACGGGGGGCATGGATCGGAGAGAAGGCACCTCGGCTTGGATATTTTTGGGCTAGAGGGCTGGACGGATCCTGGGGTGTCGGGCAGGGCAGGCCACTGGACGGGTCCTGGCGGCTGAATGGACCGTACATGGGGCCAGTTCCTATAGTAGGGGAGAACGTCAGGAAGCTGGATGGATCGTGGCAGGTAGGGAGCATCAGCAGAAATCTGGATGAATCGTGGTTGATCGGCAACGATGGCCCCGGCTGTAGCGCAGTGGTCGCTATCCGCAACTAGGAAGGAGGGCGCTATATGGGTTTAGGAGTAACGACATATGGGTTCCGGCGCCGACTAGCTCAGCACTTGGCTACCGGCAATGGACTACCTCGGGTGGCATTCATGGCCTTCGGTGACGGCGGCCACAACGCAGACGGCACGCCGAAGGCGGCAAGCCCGAATCAGACGAAGCTTAACCGAGAGATCCTTCGAAAGGGGCTTTCGGTGGTGACGCAAGAGGACTCCATGTCCGTCACCGGCACAGGCCGGATAGAAAAGAGCGAGCTAATAGGCAAAAGCATCTCCGAGGCGGGGTTATTAGATGCCTCGGGCAACCTTATCGGTCTCAAAAATTTTAGTCCGAAGATCAAGGACGATGATGAGTATTACGACATCAGCATCAAAATCGATGTATAGGAAAGGGGTGTCCCTATGGCACTGCCAAAGTATCCGATAAGCAAGATCCCTTCCGAGGGGGCTCCTGCTCTCCCTCAGACCTGGAATGGGACATATGGGGAGCTGGATCAAAACCTGAACAATCTCGACGGGCGGCTCGTGGCCAGAGAGAACGAAATAAACACGGCCAGAGGCGGCCACCCGAGCCTGGGCGGCAGGATATCGGCGATGGCAGCGGATATCCAGGGTCTGGACCCGGACATGATGAACGCTATTGTTGCTGGAGTCTTGGAGGCATCCGCCTCCGCTGGCCTGGCGAACAGAGAGGGCGAGAAAACCCGGACGAGGCGGATTCAGTCCGGCGTCATGACGATCATCAACAGAGGAATTGTCTCTGGCTGCACCGTCTCGAGGTCCTCCACCGCCACAAGGAACATTAACTTGGCGGCGGGGGTCGCCTTCGGTAACGGCCGTCTGATCCCTATGCCGGAAGAGCAGAACGGGGCGTCTGTGCCAGGCAACCCAGGAGGATCTCCCCAAGTTTGTTATCTCTATTTAGGTGCCAGTGGCGGGGGGCACGAGATGTACTGTACCGAGCTAGGGGAGGAGATCCCCGACGGGGGGATCCCCCTGTATAGGGTAACGGTCCCGGCGGGGAACACGGAGATCACCGATCGATACTTGGCATCGGTATCTCTGACCGATATACGCAGAGTCGAGTCGGGGGCTCCTTGCGTCTATGCGTCCGCCCCCTTCATCTATGTCCCCTTAGGTACGTCGATGCTCTCGACGGATTATTCCGTGCATCTGGATATCCTTGGGTTTGAGGGTGGTGGGCACCAGCTGGGGTACGTATATGCTGACGATAAACAGCACAACGGCTTCAAACTGTGCCTTAACGGCAGCGCTGACTCAGTGCGAGTCCGTTGGACCGCTATGAGGATGGACCTTTAAGGGAGGAATGACCATGATAGTCAAAGAAATACAGCCTGCGCCTCATGTAGGGTGGTCGCTGGTCGGCGAGACTCTAACTGTAGGTCCTCTGTCCATCGATCTGGCGGCAGAGGAAAAAGATAGTCAGGTAATCATAGACATATCGAGAGAGGGTGACGGGCTGACTCGAGGCATGGGGGATGGGTACGTCGCATCCGTGCTTATACCGCCTCGATGCTACGAGGCAGAGGAGACCGACGAAGGGGAGCTTGTGCTTGTCCCCGCCCAGATAAACACCGATGCGGTGGAGCTAATGCTCTGGCAGTACGACGATCAGCCCCAGACGACCGAAGGCAACGACATAAAAGACGAGGAGGATAACTAATGCCTACTATTTTTACGAAAGACTCTCTCAGGGCGGCGGTGGAGGCCGCTACAGGAGGCAAGGCGACTGTCCTGTACGACGATAAAGGCTACCCGTCCTATATGTACCGAATATCGAAGTTCAACCTCCAGGATATCGATCCTCTCTTGGGCAACGGCGTCCACCCTGCGTTCGTGAGCAATGGAGTGGAGAAGTCCGAGCTTCTGGTAGGCATGTACCAGGCACGGATCCACGATGGGCGAGCCTGTAGCTACCCTGGTGTAGATCCATCTACCTATGTGAATTACGACGCCGCTCGCAATGTCTGTAAGGCCAAGGGGGCCGGGTGGCATCTCATGACCAATTGGGAGTGGGCGGCCATCGCCCTGTGGTGTCTGAAGAATGGATTCCAGCCCCGAGGGAATACTAATTACGGCAGAGCCCATGACGCTACCTTCGAGACGGCCACCAGAACAGACAAAAAAAACCCCGGCGACACCTCGGGAGGAAGGACCCTCACAGGCGCTGGGCCTGCCTCTTGGAGGCACGACGGAACCCCGTCAGGCATCGCTGACCTGGTCGGCAACGTATCCGAGATCGTCGATGGGCTGAAGCTTGTCGATGGCAAAATCTACATGCCCAACGATAATAACTTCGACATGGCCGAAGCCGACTGGCCGAATACGGGGTTCGCTTTTGACAACACGGTGGATGGCGCAGCAGGTGCCCCTATACTGAGCAACGCCGTCACAAAAAGCACAGGGGAAACGCCCTATTCTTCTCTCACGTGGAAGGATCTAACGGCAAAAGCGGGTTTAGCTGTGACATCTAAGCTTGCTGCAGCTGGAATTGCCCCTTTATCTCTACTTGAGGGGGCTGGTGCTTACGAAGAAGCCCCTAGGGGGACACTGTACATGCGGAACGTCGGAGAGCGTGTGCCCTACCGTGGTGGCGACTGGGGCAACGGCTCGGGCGCCGGATTGTTCTACTTGTACCTGGGCGGCTTGCGCTCCGGCTCGAACGACGGCATCGGGTTCCGCCCCGCTTTTCTTTTGTAGATCTGGAATCTGAAATCTGGATATCTGAAGCCCTGGGCGCCCTCGCCCGGGGCGGGAGGTTTTTATGGCTGATGGACTAAAGATCAAGCAGAAACATGAGGACTTGATGATGTACCTATACCCTGCGCTTAGACAGTTCCCTAGGTCAGAAAAATACGCTATGGCTACGGATATCAAGCGATCCCTGATACGAATGCTTGAGCTAATTACGAAAGCCAATAAAGCGAAACGCAAACTCCCGGTATTGCTGGATCTGGATACCGAGATAGACGTCCTGAGGACGCTGTTAAGGGTGTCTATGGAGCTTAGGTTTTTACCTAACGGTGTCTCGGTTTTTAGGTGATTTAGTTTTTGAGAGGAGGTAGTGATATGCCTGAGCAATTTTTACATGGAGTAGAGGTAATAGAGATAGAAGATGGATCAAGACCAATTAGGACGGTAAGATCAGCTGTGATTGGCCTGATCGGTACCGCTCCAGAGGCCGACGAGGCAGCATTCCCGATTAATCAGCCTGTTTTGATAGCTGGCAGCAGATCTGAGGCTGCAAAGTTAGGGGAAATTGGGACACTCCCCGCCGGGATTGATGGCATATTTGATCAAGCTGGAGCCTTGGTCGTTGTCGTTCGGGTGGCGGAGGGAATTTCGGAGACAGAGACCATGTCCAATGTCGTTGGTGGTGTTAATTCAGCGACAGGCCAATACGAAGGAGTGCATGTTTTTCTCGGGGCTGAATCCAAGACTGGATATCAGCCCCGAATTATTTGTGCCCCTGGATTTACTCATCAGCGGACTGAAGATCCTAGTTCTCCTGGGGCTTTTTTGGCCAACCCAGTAGTATCGGAGCTTCAGGGTATCGTCGATCGACTCAGGGCAGTAGTCATCGCCGACGGACCGAACAAAACCGACGAGGCAGCCTTCTCCTATGCGGAGGATTTCGGGACGGCTAGGATATATGTTGTGGATCCCTTCGTTACGGTCTTTAAGGGTGGAGCATACGTGGACGAGCCGTCCTCCGCCAGGGTTGCGGGTATTATCGCTAAAAGCGATGCTGATCGAGGTTTCTGGTGGAGCCCGTCCAACAACCCGATATACGGCATCGTGGGCACAGCTAGGCCGGTGGACTTCTCTCTTGGAGATCCCAACGCCAGGGCTAACCTGCTGAATGAGCACAATGTGACAACTATTATCCGGCAGGACGGATACAGGCTGTGGGGCAACCGGACCTTATCGAGCGATCCTAAGTGGGCTTTCCTATGCGTTAGGCGGACGGCGGATATCATCAACGACAGCCTCCAACGGGCCCACCTGTGGGCGGTGGACCGAAATTTAACAAAAACCTACTTCGATGCCGTGGTTGAGGGCGTAAATGCCTATCTTCGCCACCTGACGGCAATAGGAGCGATTCTTGGAGGGCGCTGTTGGGCAAACCCAGATCTCAACACCCCTAGCCAGCTCAAGGCAGGCAAATGCTATTTTGACTTTGACTTTACGGCGTCTGCTCCTGCGGAGCACATAACTTTTCGTAGTCATCTTGTTGATGATTACTACCGAGATATTTTTAAATAATAGGAGGTTTCTTTATGATTACTGAAATAAGAAAAAATATGAACCTCTTTGTCGATGGCATTGGCTTTGCGGGCAAAGTCGAAGAGATCAACCCTCCGAAGCTGGCTGTCAAAATGGAGGAGTTTCGAGCCGGGGGAATGGATGCGCCTGTTGAGATAGATATGGGCATGGAGAAATTGGAGATGGACTTTACCATCCCTAGCATGGACAGAGCTCTAATGGTGCTTTTTGGCCTTGCTCCGGGAAGTGAGGTTGGCGTAGTTATCAAGGGGGCCATTGAGGACAACTCAGGCACCATCTTGGCAGAAGAGCATGTCGGCACAGGACGAATAAAGACTATTGAGCCAGGGAGCATGAAGGCAGGGGAAAAGCCTTCTATAAAAATTTCCATGGCACTGAAGTTTTATGGGTTGAGTATCGATGGCGTCGAGCTGGTCTATGTGGATGTTGAGAATATGGTGCGGCGCATAGGTGGCAATGATCGATTGGAAGAAATACGCTCAGCAATAGGACTATAAAGAGGAGGATTTATGACTATGACTACTACAGTGCGCTTGCTATACCCTGTGACAATCAACGGGCATGAGATCACTGAGCTGACCATGCGCAGACCTAGAGTCAAGGATAGCTTGATCCACGAGAAGCAATTTCCTGACAAAAAGAGTGGAACCTTAGAGTCTGATATGGCCATGTTTGTCCGTTTATGTGGGGTAGCCCCTGGAGATCTTGATGGTCTAGATATGGCTGATGTAGCGCAGTTACAGAGGGCTTTTGGAGGTTTTTTCTCCTCGACGGACGATCTCTCCGAAGAGCCTGTCTAGCTCTAGCTCATTACACCGGCTGGGGGCTCCAAGATCTCATGGAGCTCCCTCAGTCGGAGCTCGTTGAGTGGTTGTCGGAACTCCCGAAAGGGGGTGGTGAATAATGGCAGGGTCAGCTTCTAAGATATACAAAGCAACCGTTCAATTTGGCGGAGCTGTGAGTGGATCTTTGACTAGCGCATCAGGGGCAGTCTCAGGGATATTCGGTAAATTAGAGAGCGGGGCCCTAAAGAACATCCGAGCCCTAGAATCTCAGAAAAAGGCTATAGCATCACTCGACTTTAGTGGGTTACGTAAATCTAAAGCTCATATGAAGGCATCGCAACGATCCCTTGATGAACTAAAAAAGAAGATGTCGGAATGCCCAGAGCCAACGGCCAAAATGAGGAAGGAGCTAGAGAAGGCCGAAGCGGTAGCTCAGAAGGCCAGCAAGGCATACCAGGGTAACTTAAAGCGACTCAGAGAGTTGCAGGCCGAACTAAAAAATTCGGGAGTAGATCTCGGTAATCTGAGGCGAGAAAAGGCTCGTCTCACGGCAGAAATAGAGAGGCAAGAGCGTCGTCAGAATGCCCTTAACAGAGTTCGTTCTCATGGCGGGGCAGTTGTGAAGTCCGTAAAAGAGACAATCTCGGGCCTTTTGGCAGCGGGAACGGCTGCGATGGCTATAGTCGGTTCTGCCACAGGAGGAATTGTTGCTTTAACCTCCTCTGTTGCTGCCCATGGTGATGCTGTTGCTAAAACGGCGGATAAGCTAGGAATGGGAATATCTGCTCTACAGGAGTATCGCTATGCTGCGGAGAGGTCCGGTGTCTCTTCCTCCACATTTGATTCGTCTCTTGAGCGGCTGACCAATGGAATAGCAGATGCCAGTATGGGTTCGGGAGCTGCCGCAAACGCAATAAGAGAGCTCGGGATGTCCGCTGGTTATCTTAAAGCGATTGGGCCTGATAGGGCTTTGGTCGAGTTGGCAGATGCTCTAACTCATGTAAAAAACCCGGCGGATAGAGTCAGATTAGCAATTGGCCTCTTCGGTAGAGAAGGGGCAGGCATGGTTAATATGCTGAAAGATGGCTCGGCAGGATTAGCCCAGCTGAGAAAGGATGCTAGAGCGACAGGGTATGTCTTGAGCGACGATGCTTCCAGAAACGCTGAGGCATATCAAGATGCCATGCTTGATATGCAGCTGTCTTTCGGAGGCGTAAAAAACACCGTAGGGTCTGCCCTGCTTCCTGTTGTGACAGATGCCTTCAAGGAAATTACCTCGTGGATTGCGGAAAACAGAGAGGTTGTCTCTGAGTGGGCTGGAGAGTTCGCAGGCAAGGTCAAGGCCGTTATCCCCGCTGTGGCTGATTTTGCTCGAGGGATCACCTCTATTTTTTTAGCGGCTACGAAAACGGTTTCGGCCCTGGTTTCCGCCTCCGGAGGAGTGGAGGGGGTAGGTAAAAAGTTACTTTGGCTTGTGGGGATCAAGTCCTCCATTAAGCTTTTTGGGGTAACGAAAGATCTTTGGGACTTAGGGAAGGCAACAAAGGATTTTATAGCTAACAGTAGCAGTATCCAGGCCGCCTTCTCGGCTTTTAAGGCGGGGATTGCTTCTGGTGGAGGTGTGCTCAAAAAAGGGGTTAAATCTGTCCTAGGACTGCTGCCTACTCTAAAAGCAGTGGTCATATCTGGAGGTTTAGCACTAAAAAAGGGTTTTTCCTCCATCCTGGCAATACTTCCTGCTCTAAAGGCAGGAATTGTATCCGTTGGATTGGCGGTCAAGGGAGCAATGGCTCCACTGTTGGCGAATCCTATTACATGGGCTGTGGTTGGTGCAGCGTTAGCCGTATATGCGCTATGGAGAAACTGGGACCAATTAGTGGGCACTATAAGGCGGGTTATTGGTGCAGTTGTTGATTTTTGCCGTTCGCTCGTCAGCGGGATTGGGAACGCTATATCTGGAGTTTTGGGTAGATTGAAAGGTGCCTGGAGCGGAATAACCGGCTGGTTCGGAGATCTCTGGGGCGGAGTGAAGGGTACCTGGACCGGCCTGTGGGACAGCCTCCCCGATGGGTCTTCCGTC
>NZ_FXBB01000043.1 GCF_900177735.1 Dethiosulfovibrio salsuginis
TAGGTGGGCTTCTGAAACATGGATAGGCCTCCTTTCAGATTTATTCTGATGCCATGATATCACGTTGCAAGAAACTAAGGAACTGCTGGTTTAGGACCTAAATCGGCAGGGGGACTGAATAGTTACGAAAAGAGCAGTTTAGGATCTCCGGGGATCCTGAAAAAAGTAGCCTGTTGGCAAGAAATATTGTCGTAGCAAAAATAGCGAACAGCCGAACGTCTATACGCAGAGGAATCAGAGATGATCATGTACCGGGCAAGGAAAAACTGGAGGAGTGTTCTTGTCGGTTGGCGATAATACTTGAAGAGTTAAAGAGACCTATGAAGCTGGATTCCATCAGAGGAAAGGAAGGGGAGGCAGCTAAAGCGTATTTTGCTGTGTTAGATAATCTCATAACCACACAATCTGAGGATTTTCCGTTTAACGGTAGAAATCGTAGACCTCCCCTCGACAGAGTAAACGCCTTGCTCTCTTTTGTGTATACGCTTTTATGTCACGATGTCTGTAGTGCCCTCGAAGGGGTCGGTTTGGATCCTCAGGTCGGTTTTTTGCATAGAGAGAGGCCTGGCAGGCCGAGCCTAGCCCTCGATCTAATGGAGGAGTTGCGGCCTTTAATGGCGGATAGATTGGTTATATCTCTCATAAACAGACGCCAAGTTTCCCCTGGTGGATTCATAGTCAGAGAGAGTGGTGGGGTAACGATGGACGATGAGACGAGGAGGGTAGTTCTTGGTGCGTATCAAAAAAGGAAACAAGAGGAAATAAGACACCCATTTCTCGATGAAAAGGTTTCGATGGGGTTGTTGCCACAATGCCAGGCTCTCATCATGGCTCGTTTTCTGAGAGGGGATCTTCCTGAGTACCCTCCGATGAGATGGCGATAACGTAGGAGGGGGCGTTCCTTATGATGGTGCTTGTTACCTACGACGTGGAGACTAAGTCCGCGGATGGGCAGAAGAGGTTGCGACATGTCGCTAAGTTGTGTGAGAATTATGGCCAAAGAGTTCAGAACTCTGTTTTTGAGTGCTTAGTGGATCCTTCTCAGTGGACTGATTTGAGGTATAAATTATTAAAAATAATAGATGAAGAAAAAGACAGCCTCCGATTTTATTTTTTAGGGGCAAACTGGAAAAGACGAGTGGAACATGTTGGAGCAAAACCTGGCTATGATCCAGAGGGTACGCTTATAATTTGATATGGTTTACCAGTAAAACTGTGTCTTGCCCCACCTTCCTGAGCTTTAAGGGCAGTTATGAGGTTTTTTTCGATAACTGCCCTGTCCGATCTAAAGGCATATTTTTAAAAAATTATTGACATTCATTGCTCTATAAGCGTATCCAAGGTTACAGCCCCAGCTCACGATACCCTTCCGCCACCTCATCCCCAAAGGCCACCAGATACACACTCTCCAGTTTGTCATCGGTCTCCAGGAACGCCCTAATAGTCTCAACCGCCACGGTGCAGGCCTCTTTTATCGGGTAGCCGTAGACGCCGCAGCTTATGGCGGGGAATGCCACGGTCTTGCAGTCGTGGTCCCTCGCCAGCTCCAGGCTCCTCCTGTAGCAGGAGGCCAGCAGCTTGGCCTCGCCGGATTTTCCCCCCTTCCACACCGGGCCCACGGTGTGTATCACGTATCTCGCCGGGAGGGAGTATCCAAAGGTTATCTTGCTGTCACCTGTGGTGCATCCCCCCAGTTTTTTGCAGGCCTCAAGGAGCTCAGGCCCGGCGGCCCGGTGGATCGCCCCGTCGACGCCTCCTCCTCCCAACAGGGAGCTGTTGGCGGCGTTGACTATGGCATCCACCTCCATGGTGGTGATATCCCCTCTGAATAGGGTTATACCTCTGCCCATTATCCTCACGCTCCTTCTATCCAGATCCTCAAAATGTCTAGGCAGGAAGGTTAGGAAACCAGCCCTTTTCCGCTAAGACGTCAAAGGCAATGCCGATCTGACGAGATGAAAATTGTTTCTTATGGTCACTCCACGAGTAAATCGCATCTACGATTTGATCCTTATCTAGAGCCTTTTCCTGGGTTACCACCCAGTGAACAGAGGCAAGAAGCTCCATTCCAAAAGGAGATTCAAACCCATTTACTAGCTCCGAAACTCTGTCAAAGCGGTTTGCGGTCGCGGGGGTATCCTCCAGATATGACTTAGCTTTTTCTACCGCTCCAGGCAGGATGTTGATCTGTTTCTCTGGGGTATCTCCCCCATCCAGATATCCTGATACCAGATGTCCCTCTATAACGTTTAGTACGTGTCGTAAGTTGTCTGCGTATGGGCCATACCAAGCTTTGCGATATCTTAATCTAAGAGGTTCTCCTGCCTCTTGCAGAAAGTACATCAGTTTATGTATTTCCAGTAGCGATATAAAAGGATCCATAAAACCATTGAGGTAACGATCCATCAAGCCTATTAAAGCGGCCCGTCCAGCGGTCATCTGAGGTTCTTTGCTACGAACGGTTTTGACGGCATCGTTTAGTTCTAGAGGTTCATATATAACGACGTGAACTTTTTCCAGGTCCTGGAAGGCCGCTAAAATACGGGGTTTTACATCGGACCATTCTAAGCCCCCTAGTCCGCATCCTAAGGGAGGTATGGCGATAGATTTGATGCCTTGGTTTTTAACTAATTCAATCAAGGCCTTCAACCCTATTTCGATATCGTTAATTGTGCTGCTATTGCGCCAGTGTCGTTTTGTTGGAAAGTTTATTATTAATTTAGGGTTGGTAAGTAATCCTGTCTCATAGACAGTCATTTTGCCAGGTTCTACCCTTTTTTCATCGCAGGCTTTTTTGTAGATTTTAAAATTATCTGGGTATGCTTTTTTAAACTGGAGGGCGATACCTCTCCCCATCACTCCCACACAGTTTACGGTGTTGACCAATGCCTCTACATCTTCCGATAGGATGTCTCCGCTTTTATACTCTATCACTATCAACACCTCCTCTGGTTAATAGTACCATTCAGGCATTGTTCTGACAGATAAGTTTTTTTGAAAACTATATAATAAATTATATGTTAAATCAAGCATTTTATTTGACTTGACACCTAGCCTTTCGATGAGACTAAGCGGGAAGCTGTGCTCCATCAAAAATTCAGCTTGTTTACCTTCTTTGATTTTAGGATTGGACCATTGGTCCGACATTATAGCTTCCCAGTTTAGATCTTTGAGGTCATTTATGTTGCTTCGGTCTTCAAAATACCTAGATCCAGCATTGGATAGGGTAAAGGCCCATCGTCTCTGGTTATCCTGAGCCCATCGCAGAGAGTTATAGAGATCAGCCTCAATATGCACTATGGACTCTTGTCCGTCACGGTATGAAAGTTGAGGATGATTTCCCTTGTAGATCAAATATAACATTACCGATCTCGGGCAAAAATAAAAAGGGACGCACTCACCGACGCATAATTCTGGATGGCTGGGGAGCTTGCTTTCTAGCCGTCTTTTTTTGATTTGCTCAATACCTATGTTAACGCTACTTGGGCCTTTCTTTTGAACCTCAGCGTCGCACAGCAAGCAGTTTGAGGACAGTATTTTAGACAACACGTCAAGATGCAATATATGATAGATCTTAGGCCTTTCAGGGATCATCGTTGTCTTCCCCCATCATCCCCACGCTCCTTCCAGGCGGATCCTGTCGGTATCATCGGTTTGCCCGAAAACCCTAACTCCGTTGCCACCTGCTTTTTTCACGGCGTACATGGCCTGATCGGCGTTCTTCGCCAACTCTATCTCGTCGGTTCCGTGGTCTGGGTAGATCGCTATCCCGACGCTACAGGATATCCTGATGGATCGATCGTCGATCTCGAAGGGCCTCTCTATAGCTAACACGATCCTTTCTCCTATCGATCTAGCCTGTTCCTCTCCGAACGGAACCAGAACGACGAACTCGTCTCCCCCTATCCTGCCCACCGTGCCGTCGTTCCCGACGGCGTCGGTTATCCTCTCTGTGGTTTGCCTCAGTACAACGTCGCCGACTGCGTGGCCGAAGTCGTCGTTAACCGGTTTGAACCTGTCCAGGTCTAAAAACATAAGGGATAGTTTTTGTCCCTTGAAGGATGCTTTTTTCATCGCTCTGTCGAGTCTGTCGGAGAAGGCCGCTCGGTTCAGAAGCCCTGTTAATGGATCGGTTTGAGCCATTTTAGCTATCTGCTGTTCCATGTCCTTTTGTTCAGTGACGTCCACTATGGTGGACAGCAGAACTCCCTCGCCGTTGACCGATACTTGGTCTATGGACAGTGCTCCCACGACCTGCCTGCCAGAGGAATGTTTGAACTTTATCTCCATATCCCTAACCGAACCGTCCTGCAAGACTCTGCGTATCATTTTCGATCGCTCCTCTAATGAGGCGCATAGCTCTATTTTTACTATGGTTTTGCCCAGTACATTTTTGTAGTCGAGGCCAAGCATTCTCGTCAGGCCAGGATTGGCGTCTATGATTTCTCCGTCGGAGAGCTTGGTGAGGACTATGCCATGAGGGGATCCGTTGAATACGGCTGAGAATTTTAGTCTCTCCTTGTCCAGTTCCTGCATGAGTTTCTTATTTACCATCAGATTCAGAGCATAGGCCCAGAGCACGATTAGAGTCTGTTGGGCGTAGCCGAAAAATATTTCTATGCCACCGGAGGGAAGCTCTAACGAGTGAGCATCATAGTATAGGGATAAGGCTGTTATAAATCTTGCTACGGCTATTATAAAATATACGACAAAAACTAGCCCAATTCCCAGTGTCAGATTTTTTCTCGATCGGTCAGCGTCGAGTATAGCGATCCTGATGTAGCGCCATGAGAAGTAAGACATCGATGCGGAGAAACAGGCTATCCTTTTGGGAGTGCTGGGATTTAAGTAGGTGAAGTAGGCTATAGCTGATGTAAGTATAGTCAAGATTATAAAGTCTTTGCGGTGAGAGTTTTTTAAGCCTAAGAAGGTTTCCAAACCGATCAAACCGAAGATGAGCCCCACTATCATGAGGCTGTTCACCATCACCACAGAGAAGAATGGACCGACGATCCCCCTCAGAAACATCAGTCCTAGACCTAAGGAAATGAGGATGAAGCCCAAAAAAGAGTATCCAAGACCGCAAAACCGCCCTCTACTCTGTCGCCACAGCGTTCCTACCAGTATGATACACACGCAAAAAAGTATAAAGCCTCCTAGCACAACGGTCCTAAAGTCCAGTCCCTCCACGTGCTATCACCTCCTCTAAGGTCCCCATGGCGAAGGCCGCCCCTATCCTCCCTGCCACCACCGATGCCGCCGCACAGCCGAAGGCGGCGGTTTTAGTCAGATAGTCCTGATGTAGGCGGTGCAGTTCCTCCCTGTCCATCTGTCCCAGCTTTACCAATATCGCCGCCATGAAGGCATCGCCACAGCCGGTGGTGTCTTTGACCTCCACCGGATGGGCCGGAACCGATGTGACCGTCTCTCCCTTTCGGGCCATCGCTCCCCTGGCCCCAAGAGTGAGAAAGGCCACCGATCCCTGTGATATAGGCAGGTCCATCAGCGATTCCTCTGGCTCTTTGCTTGGGCACAGCCACCGAAGGTCGTCGTCGCTGATTTTCACTATATCCGCTTTGGATATGACTTCCATTGCGATGGACCTGAAATGTTCCGGCCTGTCTATCGCCAGAGGGCGGACGTTGGGATCGTAGGCGGTTATGACTCCCGCCTCCCTAAAACGACCGAATAGCCCTAGATAGGTCGATGAGGACGGCTCCTCCAGCAGGGATATGGAGCCGAAGGATAGACAACTCCAACGGCGGGGATCCACCGAGGCCACTTCCTCCTCTTTTAGGGATACGTCGGCGGCGTTGTCCCGGTAAAACCGAAACTGCGGTTTTCCATCTCGGTCAAGGGCGACGAAGGCCAAGGTTGTGGAGGTTCCCCCTTCACGGACCGAGGGGGAGAGATCCAGTCCCTCCCTCTCCATAGCGGACCAAAGTCGGTCCCCGAAGGGATCGCACCCTATTTTCCCCAAAAAGCTAACCGACGCCCCCAGGCGACGAGCCCCTATGGCCACGTTCATAGGGGCTCCTCCTAGGCGACTCTCGAACAGCGTCGAGTCCCCTAGTCCCATGCCTGGGGAGAGGGATATGAGGTCCACCAACGCCTCTCCGGCGCAGAGTATGGCCCTGGTCACGTTAGCCCTCTATCACCGGGATTCGGCGGATGTTCGGGTTTGTGAAGACGTCGGAGCCGTCGTCGCTGTGGGTGGAGAACTCGGACACCACACATCCCTCCGGCCCTGCCTGAAACCAGTGAAGGACGTTGGGCATCAATGTGTACTGGTCTCCGGGGTTTAATGTTATCTGATGCCATACGGTACACCAGGGGCCGCAGAGGTCCGGCGGTTGACAGGAGACCGTTTCGGTTGGGTCTCCCTCGACGAACAGATAACAGGTTCCGTACCGACAGCGGAAGGTCTCCTCTTTGCCGTCGCCTCCGCCGATCGGTGGATGGCGGTGTTCGGGGCTATGCTGATTGGGAAAAAGGACCAGCTCTTTGGTGCATACCCTGTCGGTGTTGACGTAGACTATGATCCCGAGTCCCACGGAGTAGAAGTCGCCTAGGCCGTAGTCCGCCACCTCGTAGCTTTCCCACTCTTCGTCCCTGACGGCGATGTTGGCCTTGGCCGTGAGGTCTTTGGCTTGATAACGGATCTTTTCGTATTCAGCCCGCTTCATGATCTCACCAGCTTTAGGAGTTCTCTCGCCGAACTTGTCGGGTCGGAGGTCCCGACCACCGCCGATACGACCGCTATGCCCGAGGCCCCTGCCTCCATCACCGAGGGGCCGTTCGACAGGGCGATTCCCCCTATGGCTACAATGGGCAAGGTGGTGGAACGGGCTATCTCCCTCAGGCCCTCAAGGCCTATGACCGATGCGTCGTCTTTGGTTCCTGTGGGGAAGATTGCCCCGACCCCTATGTAGTCCGCCCCCTCTTCCTCGGCGATCCGAGCCTGTTCGGGGGTATGGACCGACAGGCCGATCAGGAAAGGTCTCGGTGCCATCTTTCTGGCTTTCGATAGAGGATAGTCCGACTGACCTAGGTGACAGCCGTCGGCCTCTGCTGTCAGTGCGACCTCTAGACGGTCGTTGACGAAGAGCTTGGCCCCCTTGTTATGGCACAGCCCTGTGAGGGAGCGGGCTATTTTCGTCATCTCCGACGAGGACATTGCCTTATCTCTTAGCTGGATGGCGGTGGCTCCTCCGTCCAGCGCCAGACTGGCCTGTTCCGCCAGGGACCTTGGGGCACCGATGGATCTGTCGGGGATCACGTAGAGGCTCAGTATGGATGGGTCCATCTTCATCCCACGATTCTGTCCTGGAGGGACAGTCTACCCTCCAGGTCTCCGAGGCCTGTTCTGGACAGGCCGTAGAGGTGGTCTATAAGGGAGACCTTGAAGCTTCCCGGTCCGGCCTCCAGGGCCTTTTCCGCCGCTATGTCCATGGCGAGAAGGCCCGCTATAGCCGAGGCCAGCACGTCGCCGCTGGATCCCAGTATGGCCGCTATGATCGATCCAACCCCACAGCCTCCGGCGGTTATCCTCTCCATCATGTCGCTTCCTCCGTGGATCTCGAAGACCCTGTTCCCGTCGCTTACGTAGTTCGTCCTGCCTGTGGCTATCGCTATGGTCCCGTACTTCTGGGCCAGCTTAAAGGCAGCGGTGTCCGCTCGACAGGTCCCTGTGGCGTCCACACCTCTGGTAGTTCCCTGACAGCCCGCCATTAGGGCTATCTCCGAGGCGTTGCCTTTTATGATGGAGACGGCGTATCGTCTCATGATGTCGTCCACCAGAGAGGTTCGTTTCTCTGTCGAACCGTAGCCGACGGGGTCGAGCACCACCGGTTTCCCTGTGACACCGGCGGTTCTCATGGCGGCGTGGATGGTCTTTATCGACGACTCGGTGGGAGTCCCTATGTTTATAAGCACCGAGTCGGCGACTCTGACCAGTTCAGGGGCCTCTTTTTCCGACGGAGACATGACCGGCGATGCACCTAGGGCCAGGCATATGTCCGCCTGAAAGGAGGCGGCTACGAAGTTGGTGACGTGGTAGACCAGAGGTCTTATCTGTCCTACGGTCTCCCAGCAGTGTCTGAGTTTTTCCGGTACGTTCATAACTAACACTCTCCTCCCTAAAGCCAATCGGCGGTGACACAGTGTCCTGTCGGGCCGTATCCCTTGCCGGGTTTAAATCCGTTCTCCAGGGCAAGCCTTAGATAAGCCCTGCCTCGTTCCACCGCCTCTTTAAGATCGCATCCCGCCGCCAGCTCGGCGGTTATAGCTGCACTGAGGGTACAGCCTGTGCCGTGGTTGTTTTCCGTCTCTATCCTCGGCGAACTGAGCGTGATCGATTTCCCCGAGATCCAGAGGACGTCGTTCATGGTTTCGCCGCTCAGGTGCCCCCCTTTTACCAATACCCCTTTAGGTCCCATCTCCCCTATGGCGGAGGCAGCGTGAATCATGCCCTGTACGTCCGATATGGACAGTCCTGTCAGTTTTTCCGCCTCCGGTACGTTAGGGGTCACCAGAAGGGCCAAGGGTAGGAGCTGTTCTTTTATGGCTCGTACTGCGGAGTCCTCCAGCAGAGAGTCGCCGCTTTGGGCTACCATTACCGGGTCGACCACCAATTTATCCACCGGCCAGGATCTTATGCCTTCGCAGACCGCCTCTATGGTCTCGCTGTTTCCGAGCATCCCGGTTTTTACCGCTCCGATATTGAAGTCCGACAGGACAGCTTTCATCTGGTCTATTACGATTTCCGGAGGTACGGTGTGTACCCCGTGGACGCCAAGGCTATTTTGGACGGTTATCGCCGTTATGGCCGAGGTTCCGAAGACCTTCAGTGCGGCGAAGGTCTTGAGGTCCGCCTGTATTCCTGCGCCACCACCTGAATCGCTGCCCGCCACCGTCATGGCGAGCCCTCTGTATATGGACAAAAAAAGCACCTCCCTGGATTAGTACCATCTACAAGATACCCTTTTTAGGGCCATTTTTCCATACCTATGCTGTATTATAGAGGTCTCAAACCGTAATATACTAGGAGGTCCTGGACGATGGAAGCAATTTACAGAGAAACTCTGGCCAAGGAGCTGAATATCCCTCAGAGCAGCGTGGTCGCGACGGCGGCACTTTTGGACGAAGGATGTACCGTACCTTTTATAGCCCGCTACCGCAAGGAAGCTACGGGAACCTTGGACGAGGTGGTTATAGCTGCAATAAGGGACGGTCTGGAGAGGCTGGTGGAGACCGATAAAAGGCGAGGGGCGATTATTTCCTCTCTGGAGGAGAGAAAACTTCTCACCGACGATCTCAAGGTCAGGTTGGAGGAGGCCAGGACCCTCACGGCACTGGAGGATATATACCTTCCCTACCGCCCAAAGAGGCGCACAAAGGCCACGATAGCCAGGGAAAAGGGACTTTCCCCTCTGGCGGATACCGTAATGGCCCAAGGCGGTCTGAACCCTCTGGAGATGGCTGAAGGATACGTCGATCCGGAAAAGGGCGTTCAATCCCCTCAGGAGGCCCTGGAGGGGGCCCTCCATATTCTGGCGGAGGAGATCAGCGAGAACATAGAGGCCAGGACGTCTATGAGAGCTATCTTCGTCCGAAACGGACGGATAAAGAGCAAGGTAAAGCCGGGTAAAGAGGAGGAAGGCTCTCGGTTCGCCGACTGGTTCGACTGGGAGGAACCTATCCTCAAGGCCCCTTCCCACAGGATACTGGCCCTTTTCAGAGGGGAGGCGGAAGGGGTTATATCCGTCACCGTTCGTCCGTCGGCGGAGCTGGCCTACGCCAAGCTCGACGGGCTCTTCGTCAAAGGGAGCGGCCCAGACTCAGAGGCGGTCAAAGAGGCGATTCGGGACGGCTACAAGAGGCTTCTCGAGCCCTCTATGGAGACGGAAGCCCGAAACGCCCTGAAGACCAAGGCGGACAGGGAGGCTATTTCGGTTTTCGCCAAAAACGTCAGGGAGGTGTTGATGGCCCCCCCTCTGGGCAGGAAGAGGGTTATGGCCTTGGACCCGGGATATCGAACCGGTGTCAAGGTGACCTGTCTCGACGAGACCGGCGAGATGGTCCATCACGAGACTATCTTTCCCCACACCTCCGCCCATATGAGGGACAAGGCCCTGGAGAGGGCTGGACAGATGTACCGAGAACACCGTATAGATGCGGTGGCGGTAGGAAACGGAACCGCCAGCAGGGAGACGGAGCAGTTTTTGAGGGAATGTCTTCCTGAGGACGCCCAGGTCTACTCGGTCAACGAGAGCGGGGCGTCCATCTACTCCGCATCGACACTTGCGAGGGAGGAATTTCCCGATCTCGATGTGTCCTACAGAGGGGCGGTGTCTATCGGTAGGAGGCTGATGGATCCCTTGGCGGAACTGGTAAAGATAGATCCTAAGTCCATAGGGGTGGGCCAGTATCAGCACGATGTGGATCAGAAGGCCCTCAAGAAGTCTCTGGACGACGTTGTTGCGTCATGCGTCAACTCCGTAGGGGTCGAGGTGAACACCGCCAGCCCTCAGCTTCTCTCCTTCGTGTCGGGGTTGAGCCCTAAGCTGGCGAAGTCGGTGGTGGAGAGAAGGAGACAGGAGGGGCCTTTCAGGACCAGGAAGGAGCTTCTCAAGGTTCCGGGGCTAGGCCCTAAGACCTACCAGCAGGCGGCGGGGTTTATAAGGATAAGAGGAGGGGAACACCCTCTGGACGACAGCTCCGTCCATCCCGAGAGGTACGATCTGGTGGAGAGGATGGCGTCCGACCTGGGATGTTCTGTGACCGATCTGCTCAAAGACCGTGAGCTAAGAGATGCCATAGATCCCTCAAACTACGTAGGAGAGGACGTTGGGCTACCTACAATAAACGATATACTCCAGGAGCTTGCCAAGCCCGGAAGGGATCCGAGGGAAGAGCTAAAACCCTTTTCGTTCGATCCCTCGGTGAACGAGATGTCCGACCTTAAGGCGGGGATGGTTTTGCCCGGGATAGTCACCAACGTGACAAATTTTGGGGCTTTCGTGGATGTGGGAGTCCATCAGGACGGATTGGTTCACGTCAGCGTGCTCTCCGATAAGTTCGTCAAAGATCCCTATCAGGTTGTAAAGCCCGGCCAAAAGGTCTCGGTGACGGTGCTGGAGGTTGACCTCAAGAGAAAGAGGCTGTCCCTCTCGATGAAGAAAAAATAGCAAAGGAGCTCCCTCAGGGAGCTCCTTACCTTCAATACACTAACAGCAGCCTTTACAGTAGGGCTTAAGGGACTCTCGGTATATACTCTCTATAACGTCGGCACCGGAGGGCACTGGGGCCAGAGAGAGAAGGCCAGCTAGGGACGGAGTGGTCTGGGCTAGCTCCACCAGCCTAGGTATGTTCTCCTCGGTGTAGCCCTCGTCGGATAGCTTGGAGCAAACCCCAACCGACTGGAGCCATTTCTCTATGCCCTGGGCCAGGCTGTCCGCCTCGTCGGAGTTGCCTTTGAGCCCAGGCACTATGGTGGAGTAGATGTCCGCCAGTACCTCCGGCTTTGCGGGGTAGGTGTACTTGACCACCGCAGGGAGTATCATAGCCAGTCCCAGACCGTGGGCCAGATCGGGCTTGACGCCGCTCAGGGGATGCTCCAGTGCGTGGGTGAAGTGGAGCAGGCCGTTATCGAAGCAGATACCGGCTATAAGGGACGCGTAGAGCAGGTAGTATCGAGCGGTCAGGTCCTTAGGATCCTCCAGAGCCTTAGGAAGGTAGGTGGATACTAGCCTAATGACCTCTTTAGCTAAAAGGATAGTGTAGGGAGATGCCACTTTCGTGGTGGCCGCCTCGGTGACGTGGTTTATGGCGTCTATGGCGGTGTATCTGGTCTGATCCGGTGACAGGCCGGTCATGAGGGCCGGGTCGTCTATGGCGTAGGCCGGATAGATGCAGTCGTAGGCTATGGCGGGCTTGTACTCTTTTTCAGGTATAGTGACAACGGCAAAGCGGTCCACCTCGGTGCCCGTTCCGTGGGTCAGGTTTATTGCCACCACAGGGGCGGCTTTGACGGGGGTGAACTTGAACTCGTAAAGGCTGCGGGCGTTCTCCTCCGGGTACTCCATGAGGATAGCCGCGCTCTTACCCGCGTCTATAGGGCTGCCTCCTCCTATGGCTACAACCGCCTTGGCTCCAAACTCTTTAGCCATGGCGACTGCGGCGTCTACGTCGTCAGCCTCGGGGTTGGGACGGATTTTGTCGAAAAGAACGTGGCCTACGCCGTGCTTGTCGAAAGCGGCGGTCACGTGGTCCCAGGCTCCGGTGGCCTTGTAGGAGCCTTTCCCTGTGACGCAGAGCACCTTGTCGATGCCTTTGGCCTTAAGATCTTCCACTATAGAGTCTATCTTGGCGATAGCTCCAACTCCAAGGTAGACGGTGGTCTTTGACCTAATCTCTCTTATCTCGTCGATCGGCATTGTGTGATCCCACATATTCGTTTCTCCCCTCCTGGTTCGGATTGTGTTCTATTCTCTATGGCCTCTCGCTTGTTATCGAGATAACAATAGCAGTATACTGAATACTAACGCAAGAGGTAGATGTGAAGTCGCAATAGGTAGATTTTTAAGGTCAAGAGCCGTGAGATCCGTCGTAGATGGTATCATTGGCCCTCAGAGAGGTGAAGGGAGAGGTTCGATCCATGGGATCTAATGTTTTTGACGTAATAGTTGTAGGTGGAGGCCCTGCTGGAATGATGGCCGCTGGTGCCGCCGGCGCTAAAGGGGTTTCGGTGGCCTTGCTTGAAAAGGGGGACACCTTAGGTGTCAAGCTCTCCATCACCGGGAAGGGCAGGTGTAACTTCGCCCATATGGAGGAGGATCCCATGAAGCTGGCGGAGCCTTTTGGAAAGAACGGCCGTTTTATTCTCTCGTCTTTAAGCCGTTTTGGGGTAAAAGAGACGTTAGGCTTTTTTCAGAATAAAGGTATAGAGATAACCGTAGAGAGAGGGGCCAGAGTTTTTCCCGGCCCTGGCCAGAAAAGCGAGGACGTAATTCAGGCCCTCAGAGACTTTATGGCCGACGGAGGGGTTAAGATATTCACCTCCACCCCTGTCAGGTCCATCTCCCCCAGAGGTGAGAGGGGGTTCGACGTCTCCACCGACTCAGGTTTGTTTAAAGCCTCGTCGATAATCGTAACCACAGGAGGGCTTTCATATCCCGAGACCGGGTCCACCGGAGACGGTTACCGATGGGCCAGGGAGATGGGCCACTCGGTGGTCCCGACAAAGCCAGCTATCTGTCCTGTGAGGACCAAGGAGAGTTGGTGCAAAGACCTTCAGGGATTAACCCTTAAAAACGTCCAGCTTTCCCTCTGGCAGGGTGGAAAAGAGGTCACCAATCGCTTTGGGGAGATGCTTTTTACCCATTTCGGGGTGAGTGGGCCTATCGTTATGGATATGGCCTCGGAGGTGGATAAGGCTCTGGAGAAAGGTCCGGCCACGATGTTTTTAGACCTCAAACCGGCGCTGGATAGGGTAAAGCTGGATAACCGGATAATACGAGACCTCGCTGCCCACCGAAGGGAGATACTTAAAAACAGTCTTAAAGACCTGCTTCCGAGGGCCATAATACCGGTTGTACTCGATCTGGCCGGTGTGGACGGCGATACAAAGGTAGACGACGTGACCAAAGACCAGAGAGCGTCTCTCGTCGAGGTGTTGAAGGCGATGCCCCTTACCCCGGTGGACCTTCTGGGCTATCGGTGGGCTGTGGTGACCAAAGGGGGCATCTCCCTTAAGGACGTAAATCCCAAGTCCATGGAATCGAAGAAAGTTCCGGGCCTTTTCTTCGCCGGAGAGGTCCTCGATCTGGACGGTCCCACAGGAGGCTATAATCTTCAGGTATGCTGGTCCACCGGTTTTGTCGCAGGAGAAGAGGGAGCCTATAGATCCAGGGCTTACTCGGTTTAGAAATAGAATAATACTACCTACAAGTAGCGTAAAGAGGTGAACAAATATGGAAGATAATGATTCCCTCCTTCCGGGAGCCGTTCTTTTCACCGAGACCCCGGAGGAGAAGAAGCTGAACTCCGATCTAGAGATTCTGAATCAGTCGGTCATAAACTATATTCACAGGACCCATCAGGAGATAGACGCCAGGGACAAGGAAATAGAGGGCCTCAAAGACAGGCTGGCCTCCGAGGAAAGGGAGCACCACGACGTCAAACAGAGATTTGAGGTGCTTCAGCAGGACCACAATAACCTGGAGATCGCCAGGGAAAATTGCGAGAAGAGCCGTCTCAGAGTGGATCAGGAAAACAGAGACCTTCGGGAAGAGCTGGATCGCACTAAAAACTCCCTCCGAGCTATGGAGGGTATAAGGAAGGAAAACGAGTCCCTCAAGGAAGAGCGTTACGTTCTGCTTCAGGAGATAGAGTCCCTCAGAAGCGAGATAAAGAAGATAGAGGGCCTTAACTCAGGAAAAGTAGAGGAGCTCCAGAACCAGTTCCTCCAGGAGAGAAACAGGATGCAGGATATCCAGTGTAGCCTGGAGGACAAGATAAGACATCTCAACGAGCTTAACGCCGAGGAAGCTCTCTCCAGAGAAAGGCTCGGTCGAGAGAAAAAACAGGTTGTCGACGAGATGGAGAGGATAAACGGGGAGAAAAAGGAGATGAGGGAGCAGTTCTCCAGACAGCTCTCCCTTCTTCAGGATCAGCTCAAGTCCTCTGAAAAGCGGGCCCAGGAGAACCTCAGGGAATTAGAGCAGAAGGCTCGTAAGGAACTGGTCGATCTGGAGAGGGAGAAGAGCTCCAGAATCGCCGTGCTGGAAAAGGAACTCAATCAAAAGCAGAGGGAGATGTCCCTTAAGGAACACCAGATAGCCCAGATGGAGTCGGAGCATTCGAGAAAGCTGGAGCTCGCCAAGAAGGAATTCGAGAGCAGGCTTTCCGTGGAGCTCGACGATATCAAGAGGAAATACTATTTCGAGCTTGAGAAGGCTCGAAAAGGCGGGCGGTGGACCGGGGACCAAGAGGATTCATGATCGATATAGGCAACCTTCGCTTGGTCCTAGGAGGTAAGACCCTCTACGATAACCTGTCCTGGAGGATAAACGACGGTACGAAGGTGGGACTTGTCGGGATTAACGGTTCCGGCAAGACCACCTTGCTTAAGGTCCTTATGGGGATAATAGAGCGAGACTCGGGGGATCTGTCCATCACCTCAGGGCATCGGATAGGCTATCTGCCTCAGGACCTCCAGGAGCTTCCGGATATCCCGGTAATAGATTACATAAAGGATAGAGCGGGCATAGACGGTCTTGAACGCTCCCTCCGGAGGGCGGAGAGCGAACTCGCCTCCTGTGGGGAGGATGGACAGGCCAGGGCTCTTGAGAGGTACGAGAGGGCGATGGTCGCCTTCGAGGCCGCAGGAGGATATTCTTTCGATGCCATGGCGAAAAAGGCGATGAAGGGTCTTGGCTTTTCGCCGGAAGACCCTTCCAGGCCGACCTCCCAGTTCTCCGGAGGGTGGAAGATGAGGGTCTCTCTGGCTGCTGCGCTGTTGTCCAGGCCCGACGTCCTTCTGCTGGACGAGCCCACCAACCACCTCGATACGGAGAGCATGGAGTGGCTTGAGGGATGGCTGAAGACCTATCCGGGAACGGTGGTGGCTATATCCCACGACAGGCACTTTATGGACAAAATAATGGACTCTATCGCCGAGCTCTCCAATAAGAGGATAACCCTTTACAAGGGCAACTTCTCCCAATACCTTGAGGAAAGCGCCGCCAGGCTCGACCAGCTCGAGAGGGAGAGGGCCAAACAGGTGGAGGAGATAGAGAAGACTAAGCAGTTTATAGACCGTTTCAGGGCCAAGGCCACCAAGGCGACCCAGGTTCAAAGCAGGATAAAGAAGCTGGAGCGGATGGAGCTGGTCAGGATAGATGGCCCCGATCGGACCGTGGCTATCTCCTTTCCCTCCTGCCCCAGAAGTGGACATTCGGTGGTGGAGGCCGAAAACCTCGGTAAATCCTACGGAAATATAGATGTTTTCGGGGGAGTCGATTTCCAGATAACCAGAGGCGAAAAGATCGCTTTAGTGGGCGTAAACGGAGCGGGAAAATCGACCCTTTCCAGGCTGATAGCCCGGAAAGAGCGGCCTGACAGCGGGGTTATCGAGCTTGGCCACAACGTCTCGATGGGATTTTTCTCCCAGGAAAGCAGCAACAACCTGGACTACCAAAACACCGTATGGCAGGAGATATACGGGGCTTCCGACAGGATGACCCCTGAGGGCAAGAGATCCCTTCTAGGGGCCTTCCTGTTCTCCGGCGACGATATCCATAAGCCTATCTCCGTCCTGTCGGGAGGGGAAAAGTCCAGAGTTGCTCTGGTTAAGCTCTTGCTGGAACAGACTAATTTCCTTATACTGGACGAGCCCACCAATCACCTGGACATGGCCACAAAGGATCTCTTTCAGAGGGCCCTTTTGGAGTACGACGGGACCATGGTTATAGTTTCCCACGATAGGTATTTTTTGGATAACCTGGTGGACAGGGTCCTTGAAATAAGGGGCGGAAAGCTTTACGATTACCCAGGTAACTACAGCTACTTCGTCGAAAAAAGAGGTCAGGTCGAGGATGATAGGCCCCAAGAGACCGAGGTTCCCTCCTCCTTAAGCCTGAAAGATCAAAAACGGCTGGAGGCGGAGAGGCGAAACCGGATCTACAGACAGACCAGACCGATGGTCAAGGAGGTCGAGTCCCTTGAGGCCCGTATCTCCGAGCTGGAGTCGAGGATCGACGAGATCCACAGCGGTCTGTGCGACCCAGAGGTCCTGGAGAATTCCTCTATGGTCCAAAACCTCATGGTGGACCTTAAACCACTGGAAGAAGAGCTTCGCCGGGCTATGTCCCGGTGGGAGGAGCTTATGAAGGCTATAGAGACCGTCGAGGCCCAGGCCTGACGAACCGCGACGAAAGAAAGGATTTTTTGCCATGAACAAAGCTACCGAAGGATGCAAAGTCAAGGTACACTACACAGGAACCCTCGAGGACGGGACGGTTTTCGACTCGTCTTTGGAGAGAGAGCCCTTGGCTTTCACCGTAGGGGCCGGTCAGTTGATAGCCGGATTCGATCAGGGTGTGGTCGGTATGGTCGAGGGAGAGGAAAAGACCATCGTGATTCCCGCCGATATGGCCTACGGAGAGGTCCGAGAGGATCTTGTCTTCTCAGTGCCTAAGGAGAATATGCCCGAGGACTACGTTCCCTCCGTGGGAGATCAGCTTGCGGTGACCAGCAGCGACGGTCAGCCTTTCCCCGTCACGATCAAGGAGATAGACGAGGAGACGGTGACCCTGGACGGCAACCACGCTCTGGCGGGAAAAGATCTCACCTTTGCGGTAAAAATGATCGAGGTCCTCTCGGCTTAGCGTTATTAGTACACCGTCGATCCCCTGAGAATTCTCAGGGGATCGATCTGTTTGACGGAGCTAATCTATAGGGATAGAATTACCGGTGGCCGGATCTCCGGTTAGGAGGTGTTCCGATGGGTTTTAGGTCTTTATGGCTCAAGTTCGCTATTCCCGTGGGTATAGTCGCTGTTTGGGCTGGAGGTTCCTATTTTCAGGTCTGGAACAGCTACGTGATACCCCCTCCTAGTAGGGTTCTGTCGTCCATGTGGTCCATGACCCTGAACGGTAGCCTTGTGGGCCATCTCTACGCCAGTTCTTTAAGGGTTGTCGGAGGTTTTTTAATCGCCGCCTCTCTGGCTATCCCTTTAGGGTTTGCTTTAGGGCTGTCCCGTCCTTTGGAGGTGTGGCTGAAGTCGACTCTGGACTTTTTAAGACACGTTCCACCTCTGGCAATAATGCCCATGGTGATACTGTGGTTCGGCATAGGTGAGACCTCTAAGGTGGTTGTGGTGTTCATGGCGACCTTCTTTCCTATTCTGCTTAACACCCAGGGGGGAGTTGCAGGGTGCGACCCTAAGCTCATGGAGGTAGGCAAGGCCTTTGGCCTGTCCCGTAAGGAGCGTTTTAGACGTATACTGGTGCCCTCGGCCCTTCCCTCTATTTTGCTCGGCATGAGGCTCGGGCTGAGCTATAGTTGGAGGTCCCTCATAGGGGCGGAGCTAATCGCCGCCGCCTCGGGCATCGGCTACGTTATTCACGACGCAGAGCAGCTGTCCAGGTCCGACGTCATAATAGTTGGGGTCCTTCTTTTGGGGATAGCGGGAAGCCTGTCGGATAGGTTTTTTTCAATCCTTTCCCGACGTCTGGCCCCCTGGAGTGGAGGGAATATTCGTGAGCTGTGAGATAACTTCCGCCAGCAAGGGTTATCGATTAGGGGCAAAGGGCAAGGTTGACGCCCTTAAAGACGTCACTTTGTCCTTTCCCGAGGGGTCCTTATCGGTCATCCTCGGCAGGAGCGGCTGTGGGAAGACCACGTTGCTGAGGGTGATGGCGGGCCTTGAGAAGCTCGACTCCGGCTCGGTCAAGATGGGCAGTGGAAAGGTGGGAATGGTCTTTCAGGAGCCACGGCTCATGCCCTGGCTTTCGGTCAGGGAAAACGTCGAGCTTGTCATCGACGACGATCAACGTCGATCCCAAAAGGCTATGGCCTGTCTCCATACCGTCGGCCTTTCCGACTTCGCCGACGGCATGCCGAATCAGCTGTCCGGGGGAATGGCACAGAGGGTGGCCCTGGCCAGGGCACTGGGCTTTGACCCCGACCTTATCCTGCTGGATGAGCCCTTCGGAGCGCTGGACTACTTCACCAGAAAAGCCCTTCAGGAGGAGCTTACGTCCATAGTGAGATCCAGAAAACTCACCACCCTTTTCGTGACCCACGACGTCGACGAGGCCATTTCCATAGGCTCTCGGCTGATCGTAATGGACGGAGGAAAGGTTGTATCGGTTTTAGAGTCCCTGGACGGACGGTCTATGTCCCCTCAGGACAGGGAGGATCTCAGAGAGCTGATATTGAGCCTTATCGGAGGTAAAAATCGGGACCTGTCGGTCCTGTCGAAGGGAGCTTGATTCATTATGAGAAAATTGATACTGGCTATCGCCATTACGGTGATGGCGGGCACGGTCCTCTGTGCGGAGGACAAGGGGTCACTGGCGGTTACCTACGTCAAAGCGCCTCTCAACGTTCCGTCTATACTTCAGAAGAAGCTGGGCCTTATAGAGGAGGCCTTTCCAGGGTGGACTATATCCCATCCCGAGCTGAACGCCGGTCCTAAGCAGACCGCTGGGCTGGCGTCCGGGTCGGTGGATATCACCAACTGCTTAGGGGGAACCTCGGCGATACTTGCCTTCGTCAACGGAGTGGACCTTAAGGTGATCGGCATATACGGCAGGTCCCCTAAGGCCTTTACCATCCTGGCGAAAGACGGCTCTATCCAGAAGGTCTCGGACCTGAAGGGCAAAAAGGTCGCCGGTCCTAAGGGAACCATCCTTCACCAGCTGCTGGTGGCGGCCCTTAAAAGGGAGGGGCTGAAGCCCAGCGATGTGGAGTTCGTCGGTATGGGCCTCTCCGAGGGGGTTACCGCCATGCTTAACGGTAACGTCGAGGCATGTCTGGCCGCTGGCCCGGCGGTCCTTCGTGCTACAGAGCAGGGTGCCAGGATCATCGCCGACGGCGAGGGGCTGGTCGACGCCACAACCGTCATAGCTGTTAGAGGCGATCTCCTGAGAAACCACCCTGAGACGGTCCGCAAGTTCCTGGAGGTGGACCGCAAGAGCAGGGCCATTATGGAGCAGGAAAGGGACAGGGCCATAGACATCACCGCCGAGGAGACCGGACTTTCCAGGGAGGACGTTATCTCCATGCTTCCCCTCTACGATTTCGACACCACCATAAGGCCGTCGGACGTGGAGGAATTGAAGAGGACCCAGGACTTTCTGTTCGACAACGAAATGCTTCCCAGAAAAGGCGACATGGACGCCATGATAGCCACGGATATATAGGGATATATGGAAAGCCCCCGGCAGGGAGATCAGTCTGCCGGGGGCTTTTCTGGTAATTTCACTCTGCGGAATTGAGGTTTTTAGTTGCAAATACTGCCTAATATAGGTAGACTCGAAAGACGATCGCAGAGTGATAAATTTCCTTTTTAACAGGTCAAGCGGAATTCCCCATCTTCTAAGCCAAAGGCGAAAGGTGGGGATGGATAGCTTGTCGCCAATAGGCGATAAATCTTGTTTTTATCTACTCAGTGGTGTAGGCTATAAGTAGTGTTATGAAGATGC
>NZ_FXBB01000044.1 GCF_900177735.1 Dethiosulfovibrio salsuginis
CTGCCCACCGAAATTAGCACGGCAGTGTAGCTTTGGTACTCACGAGGTCGGGACGACCTTTCGAGCCTGGGGGAACTTGTCTCGTTAGAGATATTGACCAGGAAGCCCCCACTTCTATAAGTGGGGGTAGTTCACCGACATGGTTTTGTCTCGCCATAACGTCCAATCAGAGGGAGGTCGGAGTAGTTCATGGAAATTCTGAAGGTATCCGCTAGTTCCCAGCCTAAGCTGGTAGCAGGGGCCATTGCGGCGGTGATCAGGGAGAGTGGCGCGGTTGAGTGTCAGGCTGTAGGTGCTGGAGCGGTAAACCAGGCTGTCAAATCCATAGCCATAGCGAGAGGATATGTGGCTCCCAACGGAATCGATATGGTCTGCGTTCCGGCTTTCTCGAAGATAGAGATAGACGGGGAGGAGAGGACCGCGATTCGTTTCCAACTGGAAAAAAGATAGATCCTAAAGAGACGGAGACGGCCCCTAGGGGATGTCTCTGTCTTCTTTTATAACTGAGGGGGGAGTAACGTGCGTCGAGTTGTGATTTCTGTTTTTGCTATACTGTCATTTTTATCCCTGTCCACGTCTGCTATCGCCGGCGACGACGGTCTAGGGGAGTTCATCCGGGAGTCGGTGTGGAGAAGAATCTGCTCAAGCGGCATGAACAGCGCATCGGTGGCGGTAGTTAAGGAGGGGAAGGTACTTTTCTCCGAGGGATTTGGTGTGGCCGATAGGGGATCAGCGGTAGCAGCGGATGAGCGTACCCTCTACAATATAGGATCAATAAGCAAGATGTTTTGCTCTTTAGCGGTAATGGCCCTGGTGGAGGATGGGATCTTGAGATTGGACGATAAAGTTGTCTCTAACCTCCCTGATCTCAGCTTTGAGGATTGTAGGTTTGGGGATATAGCTGTGAGGATGCTTTTGAACCACTCCTCCGGCCTTCCTGGGACGGTTTCCTCCGGCGGTTTTTCTTATGCGGTCGACGGTGGATATCTGGATCGTTTCATCGAAACCATCTCAAGGTCCACTTTGGTTCACGATCCTGGAGTAGCAGCACCTTACTGTAACGACGGTTTTACCTTAGCGGAGGTTCTGGTTGAGAAGGCTAGCGGCATGGATTACTTCGAGTTTCTGAGAAAGAGGGTCTTACTGCCATTGGGCCTTTTCTCCGTCGGGAGGAGTTTGGGAGCCCGTGGATCTTTGGAAAGCCCAGCGGCCCGTTATTACAGGACCGATGGGCGGATTGAACCTCTTGAGGTGGTAAATCTTATAGGGGCCGGTGGACTGTCATGTACCGCTCTGGACCTCTGTCGTTTTGCGGGAATGTTTTATACGCCGTCTTTTTCTGTCCTCGGAGAAGCCTCCATGAGGGAGATGTTGGCTCCCCAGCCTGTTCTGTCCTCAGGAAAAGGGTTGCCGAATTTTTCTTTTGGACTGGGCTGGGATGCTACATCAATTCGCTCCTACGAGGAAGCTGGATTACAGGTGTTGGTCAAGACAGGAGGCACAGGCCACTATACATCGGTACTCTTTGTCCTCCCTTCCATGGAAATGTCTATAGCGGTGCTTTCATCCGGTAATTCAGATGTACCTGAACTTGGAAAAGAGATCCTGCACAGAATTCTTTCGGACAGAGGCGTGGTCGTTCAAACTGGAGACCTGTCGGTCTCTACAGAGACCGCTTCGTCTCTGCCCGATTGGGTAGGGGAGTTTGAGGGCTATTACGGCTCATCCAGCGGTGGTCTGATCCAGCTTAAATTCGATAGAGAGTCGAACGTCATGGATCTATGGGAGATACACGGTCCAGGAGAAGATCAACGATCTAAGGTTCTCCGATGTAGCCCATTAATCGACGGCAATTTCAAAGACGATAAGGAGCATATCTATCGTCTTGTTTCCGACGACAGAGGGTTCTATCTCACGTCTCCTGCGTTGACCTTTGAGACCGATACGGTAGGGTTGGAGAAACTTCCCATTCCTGAAAACCCTGTATCGCCACAGCCTGGAGTAGCTGGAGCCCTGTGGCTCAGGAAGGACATGACCTATTCCGACTCTTCGGCTTACTATAGTTCAGCGATGGTACGATCCTTTATGATGGAGGACCTGCCTGGCTATCTGATTTTTCAGCAACCTTTGATGCTGACGTCACCGTTAAAAGGAGCAGTCCCCACGGAAAAATTGAGGGATCGCCTTGAACTTATCGTTGACCGATCGGGAAAAACCGCTTGGCTTTATGGCACTACCTATGGGATATCCGATGAAGCTATGGTTCTTCCGATCGAAGGTATGTCGATTTTACTCGAGAAAGATGAGCACTGTCGCTGGCTGAAAGTCCAGAATCAGGGGAGGGTCTCCGTTGATCTGCCGGAAACCGGTAGATGTCTCTTCTTCGTTGACGGGGAATGTGTCTACGACAGTCTGATAGACGGAGAAACGGTGTCGGTAGTATCGGGAGGTTATATGGTCCTAGTAGGCTCGTCTGGGGACCGATTCGTCCTGTCGAGCCAGTTAGCTTCCCATAGATGAGGAGTCTTTAGGTAACCTCTAAGAACTCTAATCCTCGGAGAGATCGTTCCGACGTAGCCCAGAGTCGGTATACTCGACGGTGAGTTTCTAGAGGTTCCCTTTAGAGATGCCCTTATCTGTATTCTGATGTTGGCACAGCGGCGAAAGTAGATGTATAATTCCCCGATAACGTTTTGATCTCGATCGAACTTTATCGCATTTGTCAGTTTACTTTATCGTACTGGAGGAATGAACATGGCTGAAAGCATAAAAGCTCCTAGGGGAGTCAGGGACATACTTCCGGAGGATTCGTGGAAATGGGGCTATACCCTGGAGGTTACCCGTAAGATAGCCGATCTCTTTTCCTATCGGGAGGTCCATCTCCCGATCTTCGAACAGACCGACCTGTTCGCCAGAGGTATCGGTGATACCACCGACGTCGTGGAGAAGGAGATGTACACCTTTACCGATAAGGGAGGACGTAGCATTACCCTCCGTCCTGAGCTCACCGCCTCCATGGTCAGGAGCTATCTGGAGCATAATATGTCCGGAAGCCGTCAGCCCGTAAAACTGTGGGAAGTCGGGCCCATGTTCAGATACGAGAGGCCTCAGAAGGGGAGATATCGCCAGTTTTGGCAGCTTGACTTCGAGGCCATAGGCTCCGACAGCCCTTTAGTCGATTTGGAGGTCATAATGACCGCCATCGAGCTTTTTAGCTCTCTCGGTATGTCCAACCTGGAGGTTATACTCAACTCCGTGGGCTGTCCTAAATGTAGACCGGTCTATAAAGAGGCACTTTTAGGCTTTCTTAAACCCAAAATGGGGGAACTTTGCGGTACCTGTCAGAACCGTTACGAGAGAAACCCCTTGAGGATACTGGACTGTAAGGACGATAAGTGCAAGGAGATAACCGAAGGAGCTCCCGCCATATTTGAATCTCTGTGCCAAGAATGTCGCGATCACTTTGAGGCTGTGACCTCTGGCCTGGACTCGCTTGGTGTCGTCTATCACATAGACAAGAGGCTGGTAAGAGGGCTGGACTACTATACTAAGACCGCTTTCGAGGTCCAATCCGGTGACTTAGGTGCCCAGAACGCCGTGTGTGGTGGAGGGCGATACGATAATCTCTCCGAGGCCATAGGTGGCCCTCATGTGCCGGGAGTCGGCTTTGCCGCTGGACTGGACAGAATTATCCTCACCATGGAACAGCAGAACTGCTCCTTCGGAAAAGAGCCCTCTCCGTCGGTTTACGTCGTCTGTATCGACGAAGAGGCCCGAAGTGCGGCGGTAGAGGTGTTGTATCGCCTTAGAAGGGAGGGGATCTCAGCGGACATGGATTATATGGGACGAGGGATGAAGGCCCAACTTAAGTCCGCGGTCAATGGTGGCTCTCTGGTTGCCTGTATTCTCGGAGGAGATGAGGCCGCTAGAGGGGTCGTCATGGTTAAAGATCTGGAAAAATCTCAGCAGGAAGAGGTGGCTCTGGAACAGGTGGCTTCCAGGGTGGCCCAGATCCTGAGGTGATATAACTTTAAAGGCTAAGGTAGGGATGATTTTATGGAGACAGGCGTTTTTTCTCCTTCTTGGAAAAGGACCGTCATGTGCGGTCTTATCTCCGAAGGACATGTAGGAACTAAAATAACCGTAAACGGATGGGTCAGAAAACGCAGAGATCTAGGTGGTATTACCTTTATAGAGCTCTGGGATAAATCCGGTGTGATTCAGGTCGTTTTCAATCCCGAGGTGTGCCCAGAGCCCCACGAGAGGGCCAGAGGTCTCAGGAGCGAGTTCGTGATCGCCGTTACCGGTTCCATCAGGGTAAGGCCCGATGGCACCTCTAACGACGATATGGCGACAGGTAAGTGGGAGCTTATGGTGGACGACTTTATCCTCCTGTCCGCCGCTGCTCCTCTCCCTTTTGAGATCGGAGAGGTCACCGATGGAGTAGACGAAAATCTCCGTCTGTCTTACCGTTATCTCGACCTACGCAGGGATAAAATGCAGCGGAACCTCAGGATAAGACACGAGGTCGCCAGATACACCAGGGAGTTCCTCAGCGATCGCGGTTTCTGCGAGGTGGAGACCCCTATTCTGACAAAATCCACCCCTGAAGGGGCCAGAGACTATCTGGTTCCCAGCAGGGTAAATCCTGGTACATTTTTTGCCCTGCCTCAGTCTCCCCAGATATTCAAGCAGCTTTTGATGATCAGCGGTACGGACAGGTATTTCCAGATAGCCAAGTGCTTCAGGGACGAGGACCTCAGGGCCGACCGTCAGCCCGAGTTTACCCAGGTGGACATAGAGATGAGTTTCCTGACGGAAGAGGATATCTACGAGATGATGGAGTCCTACATGGTGGGTCTTTTCAAAGAGAGGCTGGAGGTCGAACTGGAAACTCCTTTCAAGAGAATATCCTATAAAGAGGCCATGGACCGCTTCGGCAGCGATAAACCGGACCTCCGCATTCCCTTCGAGATCACCGACCTCAAAGATGTATTCTGTGACGGTGGGTTTAAGCCCTTCGAGGAGTTGCTGTCCAAAGGAGGCTACGTTCGGGGAGTCGTCCTCCCTGGAGGAACCTCTCTTTCCAGGCGATTGATCGAGGAGATCTGCGAGAGAGGCAAGGCCCTTGGAGCTCCTGAAATGGCCTATTTCCAGTTTAAAGACGGAGGCGTTAAAGGGCCTCTCGCTAAGTTCCTATCCGACGATAAGTTCCGTCAGTTAGGGACGGTAGCAGGAGCGTCGGAGGGAGACGTTCTCTTCGTCATGGGACACGGCGATTGGAATCTCGTCTGTTCGGTGTTAGGTCAGATTCGTCTTGAGATAGCTAGAGCCCACGGTCACGTGAGGGATTCCTGGGAGTTTTTATGGGTGAACGAGTTCCCACTTTTTGAGTGGGACGAGGAGGACAACCGTTGGGTCGCTGTTCATCACCCTTTCACCATGCCTATGGTCGAGGATCTTCCCTTTCTGGATTCCGATCCTGGATCGGTCAGGGCGAGGGCCTACGACCTGGTCCTAAACGGAAACGAGGTCGGAGGTGGGTCTATCCGTATCCACGATTCTTCCGTTCAGAACAAGGTCTTTAAGTGTCTCGCTTTCTCCGAGGAGCAGGCCAAGGAAAGGTTTGGTTTTCTGCTGGATGCCCTCGGTTACGGGACCCCTCCCCACGGAGGAATTGCCCTTGGGTTTGACAGGTTAGCAATGCTGTTGACCGGCTCTCAGTCTATCAGGGAGGTTATGGCTTTCCCTAAGACCGCCAAGGCCCAGAGCCTCATGTGTGGTGCCCCTGCTGGAGTGGACGTCAAGCAGCTTGATGACCTTTTTATAAAAGCCCTTCCACTGCCGACCAAATCCTAGAAACAACGTAAAGAGCCGGACCTGCATCAGGTCCGGCTCTTTGTTATACTTGGTCTGGAAAGGGGGCTTTTGTTATGTTGGTAAGGTATCTTGGACACGCAGCTTTTTACGTCGAGGGAGAGGACGTGAGGATATTGATAGATCCTTTTTTGTCCGGAAACCCAAAGGCGTCCCACAGCGCCCGGTCTTTTGAGAGGGTAGACTATATCTTCGTCACCCATGGACACGGCGATCATTTAGGGGATACCGTCGATATCGCAAAAAGGACCGGAGCTACGGTGGTGTGTAACTACGAGGTGTCTATTTACTTGGCCGATCAAGGCGTAACATGTCATCCCATGCACATCGGAGGCAGTTATTCCTTTCCTTTCGGGCGGGTTAAGATGACCCCAGCTCTCCACGGATCGGATATACAGACCGACCATGGCATGGTTCCGGGCGGTATGGCAGGGGGGTTTCTGATAGAGATAGACGGCAAAAAACTATACCATGCTGGGGACACCGGCCTCACCAAGGACATGGAACTACTCAGGGAAGAGGGTGTCGAGGTTGCCATGATACCTATAGGGGGCAACTTCACCATGGACGTCCAGGACGGTGCCAGAGCCTCCGACATGATAAGGCCAAACCACGTGATACCTATGCATTACGATACCTTCGAGCTTATAAAGGCGGACCCAGAGGCTTTTGCCTCTTTGGTCGGCGGAGTCGTTGACGTGGTGATACTCAGTCCAGGGGAAGAAAGGGTATTCCCCCTGATAGAGCAGCAGTCTCAGTAACGGAGTCCGAATACCGGATGGTATATCCTCTCGTCGTGTAGGCAGCGAGCCTGGTCCTCTAGCGCCTCTTTGGCCTGTTCTCCAAGGCTTATGGAAAGGATCGAGGTCAGTACGTGGACCAGAAAAATAGGCCCTATTAGGCTGCTGCCGAAGGTCGGGCTATTATCGCTGACGTAAAACGATAGATCGGCAAATCTACATATAGGGGCTGCGGGGCTGTCGGTTATTGTGACCACCGTGGCCCCGTTCTGTTTAGCTCTCTCCACCGATTCGGTCACCTGTATGGCGTATCCCGGTAGATCGCAGGCGATGATCATGTCCTCTTTTTTTATTCCCCTAGCCTGCTCGATAAGGGTCATGGAGCCTCTTTTCATAAGGAACCCGTTTAGAGCCATTTCTCTGAAACGGGAAAAAAGGGATTCCGCTACCATAGATGATATACCCCATCCGGTGCAGTAGATATTGTCGACTTTTTTCACAAGATCGCAGAACAGCGCTATTTTATCCTGGGAGAGCTGATTCCACGTATCGTCCAGATTTGCGTGTTCCATCTGATGTATCTTGATTGGCAGGTCGTTTTCATCGTGTATAACCCTGTTAAGCCTGGCGGCGGGGTTTACCTGCTCCAGAACCGCTTCTTTTAACGCTTCTTTGAGGTCGGCGTAACCTTTAAAACCTAGAACTCTGGCGACCCTTACCAGCTGGGCTTTGGAAACCTCCAGCCTATTGGCTACGTCACCGATGGAGACGAAGGCCGCCTCCCTCATGTTTGTCAGAAGATATTCTACGACCCTTCTGGCTTTTGTAGGCAGATGATCCATATGGGACCTTAGCAGATCCTGTAGTTTCTGTGTCTCCAAAAGAACGACCCCCTTGAGAATAAACTATTTATGCCCTTAAGTTTAAAGTGGTTTGCCAGTTTAGTCAACCACAGAAGTACGAACAAAAATTCTTTTTTTGGTCTCCTCGATAGTCAGACCTACTATTTTAGCCATCTCTTTAAGGCCCATGCCGCCGTGGCCGGTTAGCAATGATATCCTGTTTGCCGGAAGAAACCACGGTCCCTCTTTGGATATACAGGAAAGTTTCTTGGCCATACCGTATCCTCGGATCATCTCCCCTAATGCGGGATGATGAGGACCTCCGGCTACAGCCTTTGCCAGAGAGGGGGTCTCGCTTAGTCCTATTCTCTGTACCTTGAAACCCATTTTTTCGGCGTTGAAAAGTAACTCCCCTCCCCAGGTTACGGTGTCCTCGATTTTTAGCGGTTCGTATCCATCACCCATCATGCGATAAAGCTCGGTGTTCTCCAGAACTAAACAGGGGTAGATTCTCAAAGTCATATCTCTGGGCCCTTTTAGCTCGGCAAGCCTTTTTATGTCCATAAGGGAGCTTTCCATCGTCTGCCCTGGAAGACCTATCATAAGTTGAGCGCATACGTCGTAGTTGTTTCTCATTATGAGCTCAATGGCTCTCAAACCGTCATCTCCTGTGTATCCTCTTCTGCATAAGGCCAGGGTTTCGTCGTCCAACGAGCTTATTCCAAGCTCTATCATAGTTATTGGAAACTCCGATAATAGGTCTAAGGCCCTTTGGTCTATACACATCGGATGGGTGGACATTCTGGCTGGGATCGAGAGGTCCTTGGATATCTGAAGATAGTCCCTCTGATTTTTTGTCGGTAGACAGGTAAAGCTGCCTCCGAAGAAACATATCTCTTCAAAATCGATATCAGATGATTCAATAGCGTTCTTGATCTCCTCCGGGGAAGGTGGGTTTTCCCCTGTTATCGCTTTTTGGTCACAGTAGACACATCTTCCCTTGCATCCTTTCATGGAGAGAAAAACGGCGAATCTCTTTCCTGACAAAATGATTCCTCCTGTCTTGTGTTTGATAATCCTTCCAGATAAAGCTATATGGGCCATGGATTTTGGCGTATAATGGTGCGGTTGTAAATGCCTTATGGACTCCGCTGGAGAGGAATGAGACGTTATGGATTTTAGAGAACTTGAGACTTTTATAGCTATCGTGGAAAAAGGCAGTATCTCCGCCGCTGCCGCATCCCTTGGGGTCTCCCAGCCTGCGGTGAGCAAAAGGGTGGCAAGGCTTGAGAAGGAGATGGGAGCGTCCCTTTTTGCCAAAGGTCATAAACACTCAGCCCTGACCTCTGAGGGATCGGTTTTCTACAAGGCCGCCCTTAGAATCCTGGATTGCAGGAAGAAGACAAAAATACAGATAGCCGAGATTTCCGAGGATCTTTACGGATCGGTAACCATAAGCGCAAGCTCCATACCGGGAGATTATATACTCCCCGCCCTCTTGGTGGAATTCACCGAGAGACACCCTGGGGTGGACGTGAAGGTAAAGGTCAGCGATTCCCAGTCAGCCCTGGAGGATCTCTCGGACAGAAAGGCCGATTTAGCTATAGTCGGAACGGACAGATCTCTTCCCGGTTTTTCCAGTATACCCTTTATGAACGATGAGTTGGTCCTCGTAGTAGGCAAGCAGCATCCTTTTGCCACCAGAAAGAGCGTCCCTATAGACGAGTTGGCTGGGATGAAGCTGGCGGGCAGAAGCTCTGGCTCAGGGACCAGACACGTCTGGGAAAAACTTTACAAGAGCCGTTGCTCTTCGTCGAAGGATATCGCCCTTCAGTTTGGTCATGCGCTTGCGGTGGTCAACGCCGTTGCCAGTGGAGCTGAGGGAGGAGTGGTTTCCAGGATAGCTGCGGAGAGCAATCCTAATGTGGTGGCCGTCGATTTCGATCCACCTCTGACGAGGCCTTTTTACATGGTTTACGGCCTCTGTGAATCTAAGGCGGTAGAGACTCTGGTGTCGTTTATGATAGATAAGGCGGAACATAAGGAGGGTTGATCTCATGCCATTGGAAAAGGTGAGGAGCTTTCTCCAGGAAAGGGGCTACAAGGGTGATATCCATCACACCGACGGAACTATATTTACCGTCGAAGACGCCTCTAAGTCGGTAGGGGCTCCGCCGGAGGAGATACTGAAAAGCCTGGTCTTTCTCGTCGACGGAGAACCTACTCTGATACTTATGTCCGGCGTTAATAAGGTCGACAGAAAGAAGATAGCCTCCGCAACAGGCAAGGCCAAGTCCAGGGTCAAAATGGCTTCTCCTGATTACGTGTTTGAGGCCTTCGGCTTCAAAGTAGGAGGGGTGCCTCCGGTAGGATACGGCTCGGATCTTCCTGCGTTGATCGACAGGGATCTGTTCTCTTTTGAAAAAGTGTGGGCCGCTGCCGGAACGGACCAGGATTTTTTTTCCATCGAGCCTGAGGTCTTGCAGGAATACACAGGAGGCACTGTCGTCGACCTGAAAGACTGAAAAAGGGCCCACCCACCTAGTGATTAACGGTGGATGGGCCCTTTTTATCTAGCCCCTTTGTTCCGGGATGAGAGCCTCAAATGCGTCCATCCTGCGGCGGTTAAAGTGTATCGTGTAGACGGGCTTTAAAAACAGCTCGATGTTTCTGAAGGCTATTACCTCCATAATGTGGCCACCGATCAATCCGTGCTCTGGGGTGCTGAATACGCCGTGGAGATGGGGGTACATTCCGTCCTGTCGAAAACTGACGTCCCCGGACAGGGAAACCAGCTCCATCACATCGCTGTAGGTCTTCTTAACGTATTCAGCTCCGGTGTACCAGCCAAAGGTGACCGATTTAACCATGCCTAGGCCGGACAGTACAACCGCTGAGTCTAGATTGATCCCCTGACAGGCGGTGATGATGGATAGGTGTAGGTTCTCTCCATCCTCAAGGTGTAGCGCCAGAAGTTCTTCCGTTCCGCAGTACTGCATAAAATCGCCTCCCAGCTTTTAAGGGTTTGCCTTGTACGCTATCTTGGCTGCTTTCATTGTACTATATAAATCTGTTTTTCCCAAAGGTTTTGATGGCTTTTTGTGCATAGAGGGGAACAGTTCTCATGTTGGCTTAGCTGTCCAGTATATATTTTTGAAGATCCTGTCCGGAAAGCCCCGCTCCTAGCCCTACGGATAGCTTGAGCCTGGCCTTTAGAGGGGTAAGGTCCCCAGCGTTCATAACACCTATCTCAAACAGCCGATTTGCCGCTCCTTCGAAGCCAAACATCCCCATAACCTTGCCGTAAGGACATCTAGAGCTCAATAAAATCGGGACCTCCGATTTTATCAGTGCCTTTATGTAAGGGATCCATGCGGGGAAAACGTTACCGTTGCCGAAGGCCGCCAGAACTACTCCGTCAGGAAGTTCATTTGATGAGGCGAGGGATGATATCAGCCTCTCCCCTCCCCCAAGGGAGGAGTATATTATCTCCACGTTTCTGGCCGGAACTATCCCCTCAAGTATTTTTCCTCTTTTAGGGATTCTCCTGATGGTTATGCCATCCCTTATGATCTCCCCTACAGGTCCTCTGTCGAAGGCTAAAAAGCCGTTTTTACGGTAGTTGACTCCCTGAGATATCTCCGACGCCGCCAGTAGCTGATCCTGGAGACAGACTAAAACACCCATGCCCCAGGTCCCCTGGGACGTCGCGGCGTACATGGCGTTTTGGAGGTTCGCGATGGCGTCGGATCCTACAACGTCCGACGGACTGTTGGTTCCGGTAAAGATAATTGGTTGCGGATAGGCCCACGTCAGGTCGGTAAGGTAGGCCATTTCCTCCATTGTGTCGGTGCCACAGGTCACAACTATACCCTGAACGCCATCCACTACCAGCTTAGAGAGGATCCCAACGAGGTCGGAGGTCATTCTTATAGTGTAGTGGCTGCTGGCCTGGTGGCTCCAGTCGACTAAATGGACGTTTTCCGACATTCCCTCGGGCAACCAGCTAAGCATCTCCTCTGCTGTTAGCTCCGGAGTGTGGCCGTTTTTCTTGGAAGAGTATGTCATACCGATCTCTCCGCCGGCGACGACCAGGGCAAATTTATTCCTGTTAGGCATCTTCTGTCACCTAGTATCCGAGGTTTTCGCCCACTAAGATAACCGTGCTGTCCCGTCCCATGGTCGGATATTCGGAGATGAGAGTCGCTCTGCATACGGTGTTAGGTACGGTACAGCCTACGTGATAGCCTATCTTAGCGCAGGGGACGTCTATTCCAAGCCGGGATGCATTTATAGGTGTCGCCACATCTCTAACCCTTCTCATCGCCGAATCCAGATCGTGACAGACTTTGTTTATCCCTATTACGTAGATTATCTTACCGGGGGACCAGCTCATTCCTGCCAGCCGATTTCCTGTCCCGTCTATGTTTACCATTATTCCATCGTGGGTTATGGCGTTAGAGCTGGTCAGGAATACCTCGCAACGAAGCTCTTCCTCCAGACGCCCTTTTTTGGTCTCCGCCGTCAATTTTGGGTCCCAGTGATGGACTACCTTGTTTCCCCTGGAGGATAGTGCCTCCATGGCCCCTATCTCTCTGATTGTCACCGTTCCGGGAACGGCTACAGATTGATCCTCTGAGATGAGTTCTAAGACGGAGCTTAGAGCTTCCTCTTTGGTGCCCACGTAGAGGGCTCTGTAGCCCCTCTTGTGGAGTGCCTTTGTCACTGTATTTCCAAGGCGCTCTCTCCAGACTCTTCTGTGACCTTCGAAATCCGACGCTGATGGATGAGACATGAGTGTACCTCCCGAGTTTCTGTTTTTGTGACAACTGCTTCCTTTACCCCATGATCATGGCAGAGTTTTTTATAAAAGTCCAGGGGCTCTGTCAAGGTCCAGGGCTTGACGGTTAGGTTTTCTAGGGCTATACTATGTCGTCTCGTGAGGGGGGGGATGTTTCGTGGAGGATATTATCGAGAAGCGAGTCTACCTGGCGAGACTCTACGACCTCTACGGGGCTCTGCTCACGGAAAAGCAGAGAAAGGCCTATGAAATGCACGATCTTGAGGATCTATCTCTCTCCGAAATATCTCAGGAGCTGGCTATCACCCGTCAGGGAATATCCGATCAATTACAGAGGGCCAGAGACAGACTGGAGGAGCTTGAGCGACTTCTGGGTTTTGCCTCCAGGCTGGACGGTTTTGAGAGGCAGGTTCGATCGATAGAGTCTTTGATCGATTCATCTCCGGGGTTGAGTCCCGATTTTATCGCTGTTTTTCGGACCATTATCTCTGGCGATCCGAGAGACGAAGGGAGTGATTGACTTTGTTTGATGCCCTGAAAAGCCGTCTCGGAGGGGTTTTTGCCAAGCTTAGAGGCAAAGGGAAGCTCACCGAGGAAGACGTTCAAGAAGCTCTCAGAGAGGTAAGAAGAGCCCTTCTTGAAGCGGACGTAAACTACAAGGTCGTGAAAGACCTGGTGGAAAACATCAGGGTTCGGGCCGTTGAAAAGTCTGTCCTTGAATCTATAACCCCTGGACAGCAGGTAATAGGAGTCGTCTACGAAGAGCTCATGAAGCTTATGGGCAAAGATCCTAAGCCTATATCCATTTCCTCCAAGCCTCCGACTATCGTCATGATGGTAGGATTACAAGGTGGAGGTAAGACGACCAGCACCGTAAAGATAGCTAAAAAACTCTCCCGAGGACATAGGCCATTGGTGGTTGCCTGCGACCTTCGTCGTCCTGCAGCGGTGGATCAGCTCAAGGTCCTCGCCGAGGCGGCAGGAGTGGGCTTTCTCGGTCCAGAGCCCGGGGATACCGATGTCATGGCGGTGGTCAGGAGAGCCAAGGACTACGCAAAAGATAGGCTTCTGGACGTTATTCTCTTCGATACCGCAGGAAGGCTAGCGGTAGATCAGGAGATGATGGCCGAACTGGACGGCATGAAGGAATATCTGTCTCCTCATGAAATACTTTTGGTCGTCGATTCTATGAGCGGTCAGGAGGCGGTAACGGTCTCCGAGGCCTTCCACGAAAGGCTGGGGCTTACGGGGGTCGTCCTTACAAAAGTAGACGGAGATGCCAGAGGTGGCGCCGCTTTGGCTGTGCTCGCCTCCACCGGGGTTCCCATAAAATACGCCGGAGTCGGTGAGGCTATAGACGCTATAGAGGTCTTCGACGCCAGACGGATGGCTGAGAGGATCATGGGAATGGGCGACGTCGCCGGTCTCGTGGAAAAGATCCAGCAGGCGACGACGGAGGAGGACGTAAAGCGTATTTCCTCCTCTGTAAAAAAGAATAAGCTTGATTTTAATGATTTACTGGCTCAGTTTGAGCAGATAGAGAAAATGGGACCTCTGGAGAAGGTAATAGAGATGATCCCCGGTGCTGATAAGATAAAAGAGCTAAAAGACGGGGAGCTAGATCCCTCCAGAATGGCCAGAATGAGGGCCATAATTCAATCGATGACCCCTGATGAACGTAGAAACCCGGCGATCATAAAGGGGAGTCGGCGACGTCGTATAGCCCAGGGCTCCGGCACGACCATTCAGATGGTCAACCAACTTTTGAAACAGCAGACCCAGATGAACGATCTATGGAAAAAAATGGGCAAAGGAGCTGGCCGTAAAAGGTTCCAGATGCCCAAGTTCAAGGGGTTCAGCGGTTTCTCATAGCTGGTAACCTAGCAACCTAAATAAGGTCTTTTATTCATGGTAAGCATTCAAAACACAACTCTCTCTCCTTGTTGTTTAATGCTTCAGCTCTGACCTCCACTCTTTTGTCAAATAAAAAGCCTCAATCAAATATTTTTTAAACCCTTAAGGCACCAAAAAAAGCAAAGAATAATTGATTTTGATAGGAGTTTGGGTTAAATCTACTAAGTTACCAGCTATGAGCGGTTTCTTCAACTGAAAGGCATAAAACCAATAATTGGTTATGTGACTTATTGAAAATCAGGAGGTGTTCTTCACATGGCAGTAAGAATTCGTCTCGCCCGTCATGGGCGGAAAAAGGCTCCTTTCTATCGTCTTGTTGTGGCGGACTCGAGAAGTCCAAGGGATGGTCGTTACATAGAGCAGCTGGGTACCTACAATCCTATGACCGATCCATCGGAGATCAACGTCGACATGGAAAAAGCTCTGGCTTGGCTTTCCAAAGGTGCCCTTCCTTCCGATACCGCGAAAGGCCTTCTCAAAAAGGCTGGCGTATGGGAGAAGTTCGTAGAGATAAAGGGCAAGGCCGAGTAATATGGCCGATTACGGCGCACTGGTCGAATACGTCGCTCGTTCGCTGGTCTCAAAACCGGAGGATGTTCGGGTGTCGTCGAGTGAGGCCGGTGACGGAACGGTAAAGGTTCTGATCGACGTCGATCAGTCCGATATCGGGAGAATGATAGGACGAAGAGGGGCGACTATAAACGCTATCCGTCAGGTTGTCAGGGCAGCTGCCGTCAAGTCTGGAGACAGGGTTGACGTAGATGTCCTGGAGGATCGGGAGGGGTAGCTGTGGCCAGTGAAGATCTGGTCGATATAGGCAGAGTCGTCGCTCCCCACGGTGTCAAGGGAGAGTTTCGTATATCTCCCCTTACCGATTTCCCCGAACGCTTTCGTTCCATGGAGACCTTGCGTCTTTACGACGATAGCGGAAATTTTAGGATGGAGCTTCCGATTTCCTCCGTTAGAATCAGACCTGATAAAGGGGACGTATTAATTAGATCGGAGAGAGCATCGGACAGGGATTTTGCCGAGTCTCTAAAGGGGCTGCTCGTAAAGGTCCATCTAGACGAGAGATTTTCTCTCTCCGAGGATGAGTACTGGATCGACGATCTAATAGGCATGGCGGTCGTCGACCGTGTGTCAGGGAACTCTCTAGGAGAGATCTGTGACGTTTTGGTGACCGGCGGATCGGATGTTTACGCGATCAGACGGCCTAACGGCCGAACTTTTATGGTCCCAGCGGTGGCGGATTACGTTTTTTCCGTGGACGTAGAGGCCTCGGTGATGGTGGTGCAGGGAGTTCAGGAGCTAATGGAGCTGTGAAGATAACCGTCCTCACCGCTTTCCCAGAGTTCTTTCGCTCCTTTCTTGAGACCAGCATAGTAGGTAAAGCCGTCGAGAGAGGTCTTTTAGAGGTCTCCGTCGTCGATTTAAGGGGATACGGAGAGGGAGACTACCGTCGTATAGATGACTATTCCTTCGGCGGAAACGGTGGAATGGTCCTTATGGCGGAGCCCTTAACCAAGGCCCTGGAGGATCTGAACGATCCCTCCTACGTCGTCTACCCCAGTCCTCAAGGTGTCACCTTGACCCAGGAGATCGTTGAGTCCATCTCGACTAAAGATCACCTAGTCATAGTTTGTGGCCATTACGAAGGTGTGGACGAGCGTTTTGTGGGTTCTAAGGTCGATATGGAGCTTTCCATCGGAGACTACGTTCTCACAGGAGGAGAGCTACCGGCGATGGTGGTGATCGACTCGGTCTCCAGGCTTATTCCCGGTGTCGTAGGGAAAGGTCGGGCGGTCGTGGAGGACTCTTTTTATCGAGGTATGCTCGATAATCCCCACTTTACCAGACCTGCTGAGTGGAGAGACATGAAGGTGCCGCCGGTGCTCTTATCGGGCAACGATAAGGAGATAGAGCTATGGCGTCGGAGGGAGTCGGTTTCTCGAACTCTCACCCGTAGACCTGACCTGATGGCCAGGGCTAGCCTTAGGGATTACCTTGAAAAGGGGTATTACGTCCTGTGGTCCCCCCCCGATAAGATAGATCCCTCGGCTTTGAGGACCATAGTAGACGGTTGCGTCTCCTATGGGGTCTCTAAGCTTTTGATTCCTGTCGTCGATGGTATCAGGAGGGACTCTCTGAGAGCCCTTGTCTCCGAGTTGAAGGTAGATTCCACGGTTAAGCTATTTCCCTCCTACCAGAGGGGGCTTGAGTGGATCGCCAAAAAGGAAAAAGCAACCCCTTTCTCCGTATCTATGGGAAAAGGGAAGGGAGAGGCTAGCCTCTCCTGGATTGAGGTTAAAATGGAATTTCTCTCAAGACGATGTCCCGGTGTGTTCGTCTTCGGGGATTTCGTCGAGGGAGATGTGGTTATGCGTCCTGTCGCGGGAGATGATCGAGATCGATCCGCTCTTCCGGTACAGAACGCCGTTTCGGTCGTTTTAGATCGCTTCTTTGGATGGCGATAAATCAGGTTTGTACACGACAGGGAGGGTGATTCATATGGATCCCAGGATCAGACTTATTGAGCAGAAATTCATAAAACGTGACGGATCTGCGTTCCGCGCAGGAGATTCGGTGAAGGTTCACGTCAGGGTCAAAGAGGGCGCCAGAGAACGAATCCAGATGTTCGAAGGTGTGGTTATCGCCAAGAAGCACGGTGGTCTCAGTGAGACTTTCACCGTGAGGAAGATCTCCGGCGGTATAGGCGTGGAGAGGATTTTCCCCCTTCACTGCCCTTCCGTAGAGAAAATAGAGGTCCTTCGTCACGGAAGGGTCCGCAGGGCTAAACTCTATTACCTCAGGGACAGAAGCGGTAAATCCGCCCGTATCAGAGAGCGTCGTCGTTAAATATCCGGCAGGGTTGACATACCTGCTCTCGATGGGTATAATACCTATCGTCCCAATGCGGGGGTGGCGGAACTGGTAGACGCGCAAGACTAAGGATCTTGTGGGCATAGCCTGTGGGAGTTCGAGTCTCCCCCTCCGCACCAGATAATTGAAGAGACCAGGAGCTTTTGCTCCCGGTCTCTTTTTTGTGTTCTTACTCTACCGTTGCCTTTATTATGATTACCGGTTCAAGAGGAACGTCCTGATGGAAACCTACGTTTCCCGTTTTGACGGCCTTTATGGCGTCTACTACCTCGGTTCCCTCAACGACCTTTCCGAAAACCGCGTAGCCCCATCCTCTCGTCGTAGGCGCGGTGTGGTTGAGGAAGTCGTTATCCTTAACGTTGATAAAGAACTGGGCTGTAGCCGAGTGAGGGTCCTGGGTTCGGGCCATCGCAACGGTGTAATTCTCGTTCTTCAGGCCGTTATCCGCCTCGTTCTCCACAGGGTCTTTGGTGCTTTTTTGATTCATCTGATCGTCAAAACCACCGCCCTGTATCATAAATCCTTCGATAACCCTGTGAAATATAGTTCCGTCGTAGAAGCCGTCCTTCACGTAGGCTATAAAGTTCTCCGTTGTTTTGGGCGCTTTCTCCGAGTCCAGCTCTAAAACTATGTTTCCCATGTTCGTCTCTAGTTTTACCATAACAAAATCTCCTTTTTTCTCTATTTCGTTTTTGCCCTGTTCAGCGACGCTCCAACTAGGCATAAAAACGGCTGTTATCGTCATAAGGGCTACCAAAAGTTTCCTCAAGACCTTAGTCCTCCTGCTCGATTTTACACCACTTAAGGTATCTATCCAGCGATACGTCGGGGTGATGGTATCTGTTTCGCCTAAGAGAGGACGTCCTATTGTACTGTATCGCCTCGGTGGGACACCAGTGAAAGCAGGACAGACAGCCGGTGCATTTTCCCAGCCATCTTGGATGACCTGATTTGTCCAGTACGATGTTTCCCACAGGACAAACCGCCTGGCATACGCCACAGCTGTTGCAGCTATCGGTGTTATAGAAAACCCGATCTCCTTTGCGCGCCTCTTTTATAGCTCTAGGGTTTATCCTCTCGGAAACCCATCTGAACAGGGTAGACGGCCTGGATTGGCGTTTGTTTTTTATGGATTCGACGACCTGCTCTAGCTTTGAATCCCCTTTTTTCAGTATTTTTTTCAGTTTCTCCCCTGAAGGAGGGTTTTTCAGAGGAGGATAGTTACCGGGCATTTTTAGGGCAAAAGACGCTTTTAGCTCTATGCCCTTTTTACCTAAAATCGACTGACACTGAGCCTCAGTTCCTAGAGGCATACCTGCACTGTTTATTACGAGGAATACCCACGACGATCGGTCAACCTCGAAATTCGACATAAATCGACTCACAACTCCAGGCATACCGAAAGCGTGAACAGGATAGATAATGCCGACCCTCTCCCCTTCCGCTTTGACCTTCTTTCCCATGACGGTTGACATGTTAATTATTCGGCAATCATCCAGCTCTTTGGCTATTCTATCGGCTATGTGAAGGGTGTTCCCCGTTCCCGAGTAGACGTATAGGCTGTTCATTTTCCCCCTCCTTTTTAATTGACCTTTTGCGATGTGAACTTAGGTGTTTCTTTGATCCTTCTCGCCAGATAGACGAAAGGCGTGTCGCATGCCGCTACGATGAATTTCAACACGTATGTGGATATGAATATCTCCCAAAGCACTCCCAGCGGAAGGGTTCCATAAAACGCCACAAAGGTGAATACCACGCTGTCCAGTGCCTGGGATACCAAAGTAGAGAGATTATTCCTCAACCAGAGGTGTTTCCCGTTGGTCTTTTCCCTCCACCAGTGGAATGCCCATACATCGTGCATCTGGGAGAGGCCGTAGGCTATCAGGGAGGCGATAGCCAGCCTCGGCATGATTTTAAATATAGTCTCCATAGCACCTTGGGCAAAGTCGTCTGGATGGGCGGTGAACTGAAGGGCCAGATTCATTATCACCGTAGTGGCTATAAGGGAGAAAAAACCTATATACACCGCTTGTTTTGCGTCCTCTTTCCCGTGATTTTCCGAAAGGATGTCGGTCACAAGGAATGCCGAGGCGTAGACTATATTCCCCAGCGTGGCGGTTATCCCGAACAGGGATACTAGTTTCACCACCTGTATGTTCGCCAGGATCACCGAAACCGGTATCCAACATAGAAGGCCCTGCTTGCCCCATAGCCTGTATATAGCCATTATAAACAGGAAGTTTGTAGCCATCATCAAAAACCAAAGAAACTCGTTGCTCATGCACTTTCTCCTCTCGGTTCGTAAATAGTTCACGTCGGTATTCTAACCTAAATTGGGGCCGTTCACACGGGCAAAAGATGGATTGTTATGGAACGACATATAGGGGAACCTCTAAAAACTCACTTTCTAGTCCCCTCGGAGAGATCGTTCCGCCTACGCTCTGGCCCAATCGTATACTCGACCTGCCTGTTTCGTACGAACCGCCTCGGAGGGCACGTCCTGTGCCCCCTCGGCTTGGGGCGACGTCCTGTCGCCCCATTCGACTACACGACGGCAGGTCGAGTATACGGGCTCTGGGCTCCGTCGGAACGATCTCTCCGAGGATTAGAGTTTTCTAGAGGTTCCCTGACGAAAGAACATAATGACTTCTTTTTGAGGGCTAAAAGTCAACAGATAGAAACAATTTTAAACTAAAATTGACCTTTTTGCCTTTTGTGATTAGGATTGAACAGTGGACACCTGGGATACAGGAGTCTCTCTC
>NZ_FXBB01000045.1 GCF_900177735.1 Dethiosulfovibrio salsuginis
TACTACACGACGGCAGGTCGAGTATACGGGCTCAAATGGGCTACGTCGGAACGATCTCTCCGAGGAACAGAGTTTTTAGAGGTGCTCTGATATCGCAACGGAAAGGAGTGTCCATTTTGCCTATTGAGATATTGTCTTACCGATCTTTAAGGTCCCTCGATAAAGGGCTTTTAAAGATGTACAGCGACAAAACCGATTCAATCTTCGTGGTCCCCGCCTCGGAGGACCGGGAATGGCTTAAAGATATCCTTCTCGCTCAGGGGTCCTTCGGGTCCGAGGCCTTCAGGATATACCGCTGGGACGAATTATACAGAGAGCTCTGTACTTCCGAGGAGGGGAAAGCCCCCTTAATCCAGATAGACCCGCCGGACCACTGGCTAGCTCTTAACGGCCTTACCTCGGAGCTCATATCCCGCTGGAGGGACCGACTTCCTCCTGGGGTGGCCCAGAGCGGCTTTATATCGTCCTTAGGGGCTATGGTGAGGGAGCTAATCAGGGAGGAGGTTCCGGTGGAGGCTCTGCTCGAAGGCCTGTTTCCCGACTGTAAGGAGAGGCCGGAGGATCCCTCCTGGATTCTCACCTCCCTGTACGGAGAGTATGTCGACCTCCTTAGGGACAAAGGCCTCATGGACAGTGCGGCGATATCCACCGAGATAGGCCGTCTCGTCGCTGAGGGTGGCAAGTTTATGGCGAATCTGAAAAATAGGCCTCTGGTCCTGGTGGGATTTTACAGCTTCAACCATTCCCAGCTTGGAATGGTCCGAGCTATGGTCAAATCCGGTCTGGATTTAAAGGTGTTCTCCCCTGTGGCAGGTCTGTCCCATGAATACGGTTCTATTGCTCAGCTTGAGGGGGCCTCGGTTAAAGAGCTTAAGTCGGTCTCTCCTAAGATGTTCTCCATCCTAGGAGGCAACGGCAGGCACGAGCTGGAGACCGTGGCCAGAGAGCTTGTCCTCTGGGAGAAAGGTCTAGGGGCCATCCCCGGCGATTTTCCAAACTGGGACCGTATCGCCATGGCGACCCAGCCTCGGTCGGTCTCTCTGGCTGTAGAGGTTCTGGAGCGATACGGCATTCCCTTCAACCTGGCGAAAGGCCGGACCGTCGCTGACACGGTGCTTTGGGACACCGTCAGAAAGGCCTGGGACTGCCACAGAGACCGATGGCAGCCTGGACCTACCGCCGAGCTTCTCTGTCTTCCCTGGATGGTCCCTGAAGGGGACGAAAGGGCTCTGGCGAGAGCGTCCGCTCGAGGTATCAAGGAGTGGAAGAGACTGGTGTCGGGAAATGAGAGGCTGACCTCCGCCCTCCAATCGGTGGCCCGCTTCTGTAAGGTCCTGTCCTCCGGCGGGGACTGTAAAACCCTCCTCCAGGCCCTTAAGGACCTAGCCTGCTCGATGGACTGGGGAAAGTCTCTGTCCGCCCAGGTCGAGGACGTTCCCGATCTCGATCGGTCGGTTCTCGACCTAGGGTCCGCGGTGAGGGAGCTTGAGAGAAAACTCTCCAAAATAGAGGAGCTTCAGACCGACCTCGGCGAGGCGGCCCAAAAACCTTTAAAAGGCGGCGATGCCATGGCCTTTCTATCCGTCTGGGCGGAGAGCTCCACCGTATGGCCTGGGCCGACCAGACGAGGCTCTATGACCCTCTATCCCGGTTCCCCTCCTGTGATGGCCCACTACGATACGTGGATAATGACCGAGGCCACGGGAAAAAACTGGCCTGGAACCTTGGTGGAATCCCCACTACTCAGGGAATCTCAGAGGGAAGATCTTCACTCTATGGATCTTCGAGGCTTCAGGCTGGATCGGACCCACCTTCCCCTTCTGTCGGAGAAAAGGGCTCAGAAGGAGGTACTCTTTCGCCGGCTCATGGCCTGTGGCGATCGACTTGTGATCCTATCCAGACCGTCGGTGGACGGCTCAGGGAGGCCCCTTATGGAGACCTCATTCATAAAAAACGCCCTCGACGACCGGTGGGTGACCGACCTAGGCTCTCTGGACCGGTCCGACGGCAGAGTCCTTCCCCAGTGGACCGAAAAGGCACTGAGCCCCTCGGAGGTCCATCAGCCTCTGGCGGGAAGCTACTCCTTCCGTCCCGACCGGGAGTTTCCCAAAGATAGCTGTCCTCTGCCGAATAAGACGATACCTCTCAGCTCGGTGGACAGGTTCGCCACCTGCCCCTTTATGTTTCGCTGTCACTCCGAGGGCCTTTTCCCCCCGGACCTAGGGGGATTCAACGCCGCCCTTGCTGGTACCGCCATGCACGAGATAATGAACCGATCGTGGAAGGCCTATCTTCAGGACGAATCGGTTCCCTTTACCGCCATAGTCGACGGTCTGTGGGAGCCTGTGCTGGAGGAGGTCTATCGATCTATGGTGGTGGACAGGGATCTGAGCAGGAGAAAGGAGCTTTTCTACTCCGACCTCATCTCCGGCGCTACGCTCATCCAGGCTATGGAGCAAAACGGCCTAAGGGATAGAAGGATCGAGAGTATGTCGGAGATGGATCTGCCTCCTCTGGCCATGGATAACGTGACCTTCACAGGAAAGGCGGACCGAGTGGACCTTCTGGTCGACGGGAGGGTTATCCTATGGGACTATAAGTCGGGAAACTCGGCATTCTATTCCCGTTCCCTCCAGCTGGCAGCCTACGGCGTGCTACTTGCGGAGAGGGAGCCTGAGCCACTGGAGATAGGGGGCTACGGTTTTATAGGCTTTCGGTCCAGCTCTGTGACAGGCCAGGCGGACGATGACCTTCGGTCGCTGATGAGCCTACCGGCTAGCAGTCGATCCTCCCTGAAGGATAAGCTGGATCTGGCCCGATCCCTTCTGGCTGACCTGGACAGGGCGGTAGGGGAGGACGACTTCTCGCCGAACTACGAAAGCCCGGGCTGTTCCCGGTGTGGCTATGTATCCCTCTGTCGAAGAGGGGAGCTCAGGAGAAAGGACGATGACGATGACGACTCGGACCGGTGATATGGATGAGGGGCTAAAATGGCTCTCCGAGCTGGTGGAGGGCAAAACCCTGAAGGCCCAGGCCGAGGCAATAACCGCCGATGAACCTACGGTGGTCGTAAGCGCCGGGGCGGGCACGGGAAAGACCTGGACCTTGGCCTGGAGGTTTCTCTGGGCGGTGGCCACCGGTCGGGCGAGGGCCGGGGAGATACTGACTCTGACCTTCACAGACAAGGCGGCAACCGAGATGGCCGACAGGATAAGGGCCCTTATGACCACCGTGATGTCCATGGCCTCAGGCCATAGGTCCATAGAGCTCCGGCTGAAGGCGGCGCTGGAGGAGCTCGACGACGGCTACATATCCACCATCCATTCCTTTGCGTCTCGGGTCATAAAGGAATCGGGCCTATCTCTGGACCTGGATCCCTCCTCTCGGGTGGTGTCCTCGCCGGAGGAGGACCTCTTCTGGAACCAGATGGTCGACGTACTGGACAGGCTGGACGGTCGGTGGATCGGCACCAATCTGTCCGGCGAGACCAGAAAAACAGCCCTTGCCATCCTCGAAGACCGGTTGACCAGAATCATACTGGCCACCTACAGCCCTGCCTCGGTGATCTCCTTCGCCAGAGGGCTAATGGATATAAGCTCCAGCCGAGGGGACGGTCCTCAGACCCTATGGGACTGGGCGGAAAACCTGGAGGATCGCCATGAAGAGGTCAGGCTGGAGGTGCTGAAGGTCGCCCACCATCGCTGGACGGAGATATACGAGGTTTGGTTCGGCCCTATGGGGATCTTTGCGGCGCTAGACCTGGACAGCAACGGCACCCAGTTGGCCGATAGGCTGAGAGGGCTTAAAGATCGGTGGAAGGTCTTTAAGGAGGACATGGACCTGCCCGCCTTTTTAAGTGACCTGTCGGAATGTATAAAAAACGCCAGAGGAAAGCTGGCGGACTCTATAGCCCTTATGTTGCCCGAGAGGTCCGTAAAGGCCCACAGAGACGGCATAAAGGACCAGTCCTTTCTGTGGGATCTATCCCTGACCGGCTGGTCCCGTAAGGAGCTCGAACTGACCTCCGGTCTTCTTAGGATAGCTGGCCTCTGCTGGTATTGCTGGGAGGGCCGTAAGTCCGGTCGAGGGCTAATAGCCTTCGACGACATGATCCTCCGGGCGGGGGAGGTTTTAGAGAGGGAGAAAAGCTACTCGAACCGTTTCAAAGAGATCATGGTCGACGAGTTTCAGGACACCAACGGCCTTCAGGACCGACTAATTCGCTCTATGTCCGACGGCAAAATGCTCTTTCTGGTCGGAGACCTTAAACAGTCTATATATCGGTTCAGACACGCCGACCTGTCCCTTTTCGGCGGCTACATCCAGGAGGTCCGAAAGGGAGGGGGAAGGTACGTCTCTCTGGACGTCAGTTTCAGGACCAGAGACGAGCTGATCCACAGGATAAACGACCTTTTCTCAAAGGTCTGGAAAGACGGGCTTGGCCGAAGCCTGCCCCACCGATACGAGAAGCTTTGTCCTCCGGTGGATCAGGACTGGCACAAGGCCAGGCAGGAGGTCTCCGTCCCTCCTCTGGAGCTGTTGCTCACCTATCCGGAGAAAAAGACCTCCGCCGAGGAAAAGAGAAACATTGCCATGGAGCTTCTATCTAACAGGCTGTCCTCTCTGGTCGGCGAGGCCACCGTATGGGACAAGTCTGAGGGAAAAACAGGCCCTCTCAGATGGAGGGACATAGCCATATTGGTGCCATCTCGGGCCATCTTCCCCGCCATCCAGAGGGTTTTAGGGGGCAGAGGCATCCCCCTTCACTTCGAGAAAAACACCTCCTACTACGCCAGAACCGAGGTTCAGGACTCGGTGGCGTTGCTGAAATACCTGTCCGACCCCGACGATATGCTGTCCCTCGCCGGTTTCCTGTCCTCCCCTCTGTCTGCTATCCCTCTGAGAGACGCTCAGGACCTGGTGTTTAAAGGGGCGGGCCTAGGGGAAAGGCTGGCTCTGGGATATCCTGGGCTGTGGAAAAAGCTGGAGAGATGGAGGATCACCGGTCGGGTGAAAGGTGCCTCGGCGGTCATGGAGGAGCTTGTGGCAGACGGATCTATTCTGGAGAGGTTCGCCGAGTGGAAGAGGTCGGGAGTGGCGGCGAACCTGAGGAGGACCGTCGATCTCCTGAGGGAGTACGAGAGCACCGTTGGCTCAGGGCTTTCCGGTGCCTCTGGCTGGCTCGCCGACGCCATGAAGCGAAAGGCCAAAGAGGAGGAGGCGGGCTCCGTCGGTCCCGACGAGGACGTGGTGAAGGTCATGACGATCCACGGATCGAAGGGCCTGGAGTTCCCTCTGGTGGTCCTGGCGGGCTGTGACGGAAGGAGTAGGGGGTTCCCTCAGGCGCTGTTGCCGTCGATCCATCTCGGCGCCGCCCTCTCCGACGATGAGTCATTAAGCCGAAAGGTCCACCGGTTTTTAGACGACGAAGAGGAAGAGGAAGAAAGGGAGAGGCTGTTTTACGTGGGCTGTACCAGGGCCAGAGATAGCCTCATCCTGGTCGGGACAGGAGAGCCCGCCGATGGATCCTGGCTTAAGACAGCTATGGATCACGGATTCATGGAATGGGCGGCTACAGATCTGACCGGTGGGCCGTCGGCAGGAGGTGAGCCTGCCTCGGTGGAGAGAGGGGCTGTGATAGGGGGTCCTGCCAAGCCGGGTGGTCTGGACAGGCTTAGCCCTTCCTCCTGGGCTCTGTTTCGCCACTGTCCCCACGGCTGGAGACTCCGCTTTCGCCAGGCGGTGGATCTGTCCTGGGAGGCCGGCGACGGCTCCGAGCCAGGAGGTGCCGATCTAGGGACCTTGACCCACTGGCTTCTGGCCCGGTGGGATTTTTCAGTGGAAGGCAAAAGAGGAGTGGAGAAGCTTTTAAGCTGGGATAGATCCCTCCTTCCGCCGGACCTGCGGCCCCTTTGGGCCCAGGAGGACGTACGGTCTTCCGTAAAAAGTTGGCTTACCGATCTGGCGGAGGGTCCCGACGGAGGGATGTACCGAGAGCTCCTTCGTGAAGGAAGGCTCGAAAGGGAGGTGCCTTTCAGGGTTCCTCTGGCCGATGGTCCCCTTCTGGTTGGCGCGGTGGACCTGATGTGGGAGGACTGTGGTAAGGTCTTTATAAGGGACTACAAGACCACCGGAACGGACAGCGACGTCCACCGTCTCTACGACGACCAGCTGAGGCTCTACGGACTTGCGGTTCACCTAGGGATGGAGGCCGAATCGGTGGACATGGCCCTCTGTCTTCTCAGAGAGGGAGGGAAGGAGCTCTCGGTGGACCTGGCTCCTTTTCAAAGCTGGGGCGACCTGGAGGAGGCGGTCAGAGCGGATGCCCTTTCCGCCGCCTCCGGTCCCTGGAGTCGATCGGTCGATCTGTGCGATAGCTGTCCCTTCAGACGGGTCTGTCGAGGTTACTAGCTGAAGTCCATCCAGCTTCCTCGGTCCACCATCTCGTCGGGCCTTTTCCTTATCTGCATCTGAGGGATCGATACGGTAACTATTCCCGAGGAGGGGTCTACGGAGTAGTGTTTTCCGTCCTCCTCGGGGTCGAATCCCAGAACCGTACCGTTAGGGATATTGTTGTGGGAATCTATTATCACCCGGCGGAGGCGGCAGTTTTTGCCCACTACCACTCCCTGGCCGATAATACACTCCTCTATCTCCGATCCTGGAAGGATGACGCAGTTTCGGGAGAGGATGGATTTCTCCACTTTTGCCCCTAGAACCTGGCTGCCCTCGGCGGTGAGGGTGCTCGAGACCTGGCTTATGTGTCCCTCCGACGGGAAGGAGTAGGCCGGAGGATCGGCGAAGGATACCGTCCTGATAGGCCAGTCGGGGTTGTAGAGGGTCATGTCCGAGTTGGTCTGGAGCAGGTCCATGTGGGCTTTCCAGTAGGCCTGGATGGTGCCGACGTCCCTCCAATAGGGCTTGTCCTCGAGCCATGGTGACAGGCCGTGTCTTGGCAGGACGTTGGTGGAGAAGTCGTAGGCGAAAACCCTGCTGTGGTTCACCAGCCTGGGGATGATATCCCTTCCGAAGTCGTGGCTGGTCTGCTGCATCGAGGCATCCTCCAGCAGGGCCCCTTCGAGGGTTTCCCTCTCGAAGACGTAGTTCCCCATGGAGACGTAGCTCCAGCCCGGCTTGCCCGGTATCTCCGGAGGGTTGGACGGCTTCTCGACGAAAGCTATGATCTTTCCCCGCTCATCGACCTGAATACAGCCGAACTGGGAAGCTTCAGAGGTCGGTACCACGTTGGCGGCCACAGTGACGTCCGCCCTTCGGTCCACGTGATACTCCAGCATCTGCTCCACGTCCATTTTGTAGACGTGGTCCGCTGCGAAGATGCATATCCGGTCGGCGTTGTAGAGACTGACGAGGTGCATATTCTGATACACCGCGTCGGCGGTGCCCTCGAACCACCTCTCTCCCCGCCACATCTGGGCGGGAACTATGGTGGCGAAGTAATCTCTGCCCCTGAGGGCTCCTCCGAACTGCCAGGCCCTCTCGATGTGCTCGTTCAGCGACTGGCTCTTAAACTGAACCAGGACGTAAATGGCGAAAATACCGCTGTTAACCAGGTTGGACAGGGCGAAGTCCACTATCCTGTACTTTGCGGCGAAATGGACCGCCGGTTTTGCCCTGTACTGGGTGAGGGGCATCAGTCTCTCTCCCTTACCTCCCGCTAAAACCATTCCTAAGACCCTTCCGTATTGACCTCTGATCATCGAAATCGCCTCCCTTTTGTCTCTTCTCCAAACCCAGGCGACACCCCTTGTTCATCTATAATAACATTTTTCTGTATATATCCCTATAGGCCGGGGCGGAATTATTCCAGGAAAAATCCACCGACATAGCCCTTTTCGCTATGGATTTGCCATCCGGTCCCGCTAGAGCGTCCATAGCCCTGATAACGGCGTTATAGAGGTCTCCTGGATCGTATCGACGGAACAATACCCCTGTTCCGTCGGCAGATCCTATATCCACCACCGTGTCCTTAAGCCCACCGACCTCCCGAACCACCGGAACGGTGCCGTACCTCATCGCTATGAGCTGGGATATGCCGCAGGGCTCGAACAGAGAGGGCATCAGGTACATATCCCCTCCGGCGTAGGCCAGTCTGGCGAGGGTGTCGTTATACTCGCCGATAAAGCGTATCCTGTCGGGATTCTCCCTCTCCAGCGCTCTAAGCCAATCCTCGTACCTCCTCTCCCCTGTGCCTATTATTACCGTATTGAGCCCTCTGTCCGAGAGACCTTTGAGGGCGGGCAGAAGTATGTCCAGGCCCTTTTGCTCCACCAGTCGGCTGACCATCACAGCTACAGGGCCCTCCTCTGTCAGGCCGACCTCCTTCATGAGGGCCTTTTTGGCCTCCTTTTTCCCCGATAGGTTTTTGGCGGAGAACTTCTTAGGTATGGCACTGTCGGTCTCAGGGCTCCACGAGCTGTCCAGTCCGTTCAGTATCCCTGTGATCTTTGTCCTCATAGAACGAAGAACTCCGTCCAGGCCGTGGCCTCCGTGGTAGGTCTGGATCTCCTGGGCGTAGGTTGGACTCACGGTGGTGATGTGGTCCACCCCCTCAAGGGCGCCTTTAAGCAGGTTTATCCCGCCGAAAAACTCCAGCCCTCCGTGGTAGAAAGTGTCTCTCGGAAGGTGAAGCTCCTCCATGCCCTCCACAGGCAGAAGGCCTTGGTGGGCCAGATTGTGGATAGTCATAACCGATCTCCGGTGATCCCTCTGTCCCGCAAACCAGGGGTTCCACTTCATCGCGATAGGCAAAATGGCGGTTCCCCAGTCGTGACAGTGGTAGATATCCACGTCCCAACCGGTCACAGAGGGCAGCATCAGGGCACCGTAGGATAGAAAGGCGAAAGATCTCACCGTCCTGTAGTTGGTCTCCCAGGGATATATAGGTCCCTGAAACAGCTCGTCGTTTTGGAGGAGATACACCGTGACGTCGCCTTTTTTGACCCGAAACAGCTTTCCTCGGTATAGCCTTCCTCCTAGAGGAACCTCTATCGCCCCTGGAACCCGAACCGGCGAAAAGCCCTGTCTCTTCAGCCTCTCCACCATGTCGCCCCATGCGGGAATGAGGACCCTACAGTCCACCCCCAGGGACACCAGCGCCTCGGGCAGAGATCCTGTTACGTCCCCTAGGCCGCCTACCTTCGCGAAAGGGGCGGCTTCCGGGGCGACCTGTAGGACCGCTAGACGGCGGTCCACTTTACATACCTCTGAAGCCCACGCCGTAGGCCTTTTCGCAGTACTCTTTGACGACTCGATGGGTGTTGAAGTAGCTGGCGTTAAGGGCGATCGTCTGTCTCATCATCTGTATCCACTTATCCCGTCCCTCGTAGTAAAGGGGGATCACCTTGTTCTCCAGTTTATCGTAGAGGTCCACCGCGTCCAGAGAACCGTCGTATCCCACTAAGTCCGCCTCGCTGGGCTCCGGGCCTATAGACCATCCTGTCACGCCCTCTATCCATCCCTCGATCCACCATCCGTCCAGGACCGACAGGTTCATTATGCCGTTCATGGTGCATTTCATGCCGCTGGTTCCCGATGCCTCGTGAGGCCTGGTAGGGGTGTTGAGCCACACGTCCACTCCCTGCACCAGCTGGGTCGCCAGCTCCATGTCGTAGTTGTCCAAAAAGACCACCGTCATAGCTCCGTCTATGTCCGCTATGATCTCCCTTATCTTTCTCAGGATCTGTTTCCCTCCGTCGTCCTTCGGGTGGGCCTTTCCGGCGAACACCAGCTGGAGCTTATCCCCTCCGATTTTGAGAAGACGCTTCACGTCGGAGAAGATCAGGTCCGCCCTCTTGTACTGAGCCGCCCGTCTGGCGAACCCTATGGTGAGGACATCGGGGTCCAGAGACCTTCCGGTGATCTCCAGTATTCGGGCTATAAGCCTGGTTTTGTCCGCCTGGTGGGTTCTCCACAGTACATCTCCAGGCAGGTTTAAAGCCTGTACCAGCCGTCCAGGGTCGTTCTCCCAGCCGGGGATGTGGGCGTCGAAAAGCCTCTTCATGCTCGGGCTTACCCAGGTTCCTGGATGGACTCCGTTGGTGACGTAGTCCACCTGGCTGGTGGTGAACATCTTTCTGGATACCTCGCCGTGCCTTTTCGAAACAGCGTTTACGTAGCGGCTGAAGGTGTAGCCCAGCTCGGTCATAGAGACCCCCTGAGCCCCTGGGAGCATCTGTTTCAACGTCGAGACGAAGGACGGGGCTATGGTCCTCTCCACCAGCCCGAAGGGAAACACGTCGTGTCCCGCCGGTACAGGGGTGTGGGTGGTGAAAATGACCTCTTTCTTTATCTTCTCCGGGTCGAAATAGCCCTGCTCTCTCATAAGCTCCAGGGAGATAAAACCAGCGTGTCCTTCGTTGAGGTGATAGGTCTCGATTCCCGAGTAACCTAGATCCCTGAGCATACGAAGCCCTCCGACCCCCAGTATCATCTCCTGACAGAGCCTGTAGAGCTGGTCCCCTCCGTAGAGATCCCAGGACAGCCTCCGATCGTCGGCGTGGTTGCCCTCTACGTCGGTGTCCAGGAAGTAAACCGGTATGGTATAGCCCGAGACACCGTGGACGTCGTGGACCCATGCCCTGACCTTGATGTCCCTTCCCCTGAGGGTCACGGTGACGGTATTAGGCAGAGGGACCAGCTCTGTTGAGGGATTCCATATAACCGGAGTCTCCTGTTGCCACCCTCCGTTGTCGAAAGACTGACGGAAATAGCCGTTTCGGTACAGCAGGGTCATCGCCACCATAGGGACCCCCAAGTCGGCGGAACTTTTGATGATGTCCCCCGCTAGAACCCCTAGTCCTCCTGAGTAGGTCGGTATAGAGGGCTTTAGGCCGATCTCCATGGAACAGTAGGCGATTTTTCTGAAGGACGCCTCGCTCTCCATCATCTTTCTCAAGGAAGTGCTCAGCTCGCTGTGTCTGTGTGACTGCATCTGCATACAGTATCTCCCCTTTCCTTTAGCCCTCAGAGGGGCGATCTTCGGTGTTTGCCCTGCCGTAAAGGATCGTCATGTCCCCGATCCACTCCAGGTCTATATCTTCCTTTAGCCTCCAGGTCCAGTTACCTGTGGTGGTGGAGGGAGTGTTGATTCTGGCCTCAGAGTCCAGCCCCAAAACGTCCTGAGCTGGAACGACCGCTAGTTCCGCAACAGAGGCTAGAGCCATCCTTATCACGCTGTCCACAGCCGATCGGTGGTCCAGCTGCCTGCCTGTGTAGGCCTGGAGGTTCTTAACGGTGGTTTCTCCCGCCTTTTTGAACCATCCGGCGGTGGTGTCGTTGTCGTGGGTTCCGGTGTAGATAACCGAATTTCTTCGATGGTTGTGAGGTACGTAGGGGTTGGTCCCAGTATCTCCGTCGAAGGCGAACTGCAACACCGCCATGCCGGCCAGCCCTAGGTCCTCCATGGCCCTCTTCACCTCCGGAGTTATGACACCCAGATCCTCGGCGGTGAAAGGCAGGTCAGGAAAAGTCTCCCTGATGGCCTTAAAAAACCGGTCGTAAGGGACCTTCTCCCAGCGGCCCTCTCTGGCGGTAGCGTGATCTCTCGGCACCGCCCAATAACCTACCATACCACGAAAATGGTCGATTCTGACCCTATCGTAGAGGGTCAGACAGTGTCTCAGTCGGTTTATCCACCAGCTGAACCTCTGGGCAAGGTGGTTCTCCCAAAGATACAGAGGGTTGCCCCAAAGTTGGCCGTCCTCGCTGTAGTAGTCCGGCGGGACTCCCGCCACCGACGAAGGTAGCCTTTCGTCGTCAAGCTGAAACAGATCGGGATTGGCCCACACGTCGGAGCTGTCGTGGATTACGTAGATAGGTATGTCCCCCAGAATCTCCAGCCCCAGACGATTGCACTCCTTTTTCCACTTTCTCTGTTGCTGGAAGAAAAGATATTGACCGAAGGCCAGCCGGTCCAGGCTGTGTCCCTCCTGGTCGGCGATTTGGGATAGTGCCTCCTCCTCCCTGTCCCTAAGGGGCTCAGGCCACAGGTTCCAGGGCTTTTGCCCCATACGGTCTTTTATAACCGTGAAGAGACAGTAATTCTCAAGCCAGAGTCGATTTTCCTCCTTGAAGTGCTTAAAATCCTGGAGGTCCTTTCCTCTCTCCCAGCTTTTGGCTATGAGGGCAGTCCTTATCTCCAGGGCCCTGTCGAAGTCGCTTGGTCCTATTGGGATTTTTTCCGGGAGCTCGCTTTTCAGTATAAAACCGTCTTTGACGAGCTCTTCTGGGCTTATAAACGCCCTGTTTCCCGCGAAAACCGACGTCGGGCTGTAAGGCGAATGGCCGAAAGCCGAGGACGTCTCGTTGAGGGGCAGGATCTGCCAGACCGATATAGAGGAGCGAGCCATGTTTCTGGCTACGTGGTAGGCCCAGGGGCCCAGGTCTCCCGTTCCCCACGGGGAAGGTAGAGATGATATATGGAGCAGTAAACCGGATCGTCTCAAGGCAAATCACCCCTTTGGGAATTTTGTCCTTTCATTGTACTATGTAGGTAGGCACATAATCGATAGAGAGATACGAAAGGGGAGAGAATTTTGACCCAATCTTTTTTGACCGACTACGATGTGTTTCTCTTTAAGCAGGGGAGGCATTATAGGCTTTATAACTGTTTAGGGTGTAAGATGGTGGAGGACGGAGCCCATTTCGCCATCTGGGCTCCTAACGCTCAGGAGGTTTCGGTTCTGTGCAACCTCAACGGCTGGACCTACGGGACCAACCAGCTCAGCCCCAGGTGGGACGGAAGCGGCATATGGGAGGGCTTTGTTCCTGGGCTCGGCCTAGGGGACATCTACAAGTACGGCATAAAGACCCAAACAGGGGAGTGGATCCAAAAAAGCGACCCTATGGCTTCCAAGTACGAGGAGCCCCCTAAGAGTGCGTCGGTGGTCTGGCCTCTGGATTACCGTTGGGAGGACGAAGCGTGGATGTCCAGCAGGGGAGAGGTCCTCCCTCTGGACGGCCCTTGGTCCATCTACGAGGTCCACCTTGGCTCCTGGGTCCGCCGGGACGGTGGTTTTCTGTCCTACCGGGAGATAGGCCCCCTCCTGGCGGACTACGTCCTTGAGGCTGGTTTCACAGCGGTCGAGCTCATGCCTGTGATGGAGCACCCTTTCTACGGATCCTGGGGCTATCAGGTTCTCGGCTACTTCGCCCCTACGTCGAGGTACGGTACCCCTCAGGACTTTATGGCCATGGTGGACCATCTCCACTCCAAAGGGATAGCGGTGATTCTGGACTGGGTGCCCTCCCACTTTCCCTCCGACGGCCATGGACTGGCGAACTTCGACGGAACCTGTCTCTACGAGCATCAGGACTCCAGAAAGGGCTATCACCCTCAATGGACCAGCGCCATATTCAACTACGGCAGACACGAGGTTCGATCTTTCCTAATAAGCAGTGCCCTGCTTTGGCTGGATAAATACCACATAGACGGCATAAGGGTAGACGGAGTCGCCTCTATGCTCTATCTGGACTACGGAAGGTCTCACGGCCAGTGGATCCCCAACCGCTACGGTGGCAGGGAAAACCTGGAGGCGGTGGCTCTGCTCAGGGAGTTCAACTCGGAGGTCAATCGGAGTTACCCCGACGTAGTGACCTTCGCCGAGGAGTCAACCGAATGGCCCAGAGTCACCGGCCCGGTCCACCTAGGAGGGCTCGGCTTTTCCATGAAGTGGGATATGGGCTGGATGCACGACAGTCTGTCCTATATGTCCAGAGACTCTATCCACCGGTCCTGGCATCACGGCGAGATAACCTTCGGTATGTGGTACGCCTTCTCCGAGAGGTTCATACTGCCTCTTTCTCACGACGAGGTGGTCTACGGAAAGAGATCCCTCTTGATGAAAATGGCGGGAGACCACTGGCGTAAGAGGGCGAACCTCCGGCTGCTTCTGGCCATGATGTATCTCCGTCCAGGGAAGAAGCTCCTCTTCATGGGGGGAGAGTTCGGCCAGGAAAACGAGTGGAACCACGAAAAAGAGCTGGACTGGTATCTCATGGACAGGCCGGAACACCGAGGGATCTTTAAACTGGTCTCGGACCTCAACAGGCTCTACAGGGAAGAGTCCGCCCTTCACCGAGACTTCGACCCTCAGTGTTTTCAGTGGATAGACTGTTCCGACGTGGCACAGAGCGTTTTCGTCATGATGAGGCCCTTAGGGGACCGGCCTATAGTGGCGGTGATCAACGGCACCCCTGAACCTCGATACGACTACCGAATAGGGGTCCCTCAGGGCGGTAAGTGGAGGGAACTCTGTAACACCGATGGAGATTGCTACGGAGGAAGTGGTATGGGAAACATGGGAGAGATAGAGGCCCAGGAGATAGGCTGTCACGGAAGACATTGGTCACTGAGCCTTACATTGCCCCCTCTGTCGGTTTTGGCACTGGCACCGGAGCGGCTTTTCAACGAGGAGGTATGATTTTGAACAGATACGTATGTATCCACGGTCACTACTACCAGCCCCCTAGGGAGAACCCCTGGACAGGGGTGGTTGAAAGACAGGAGTCGGCGGCCCCCTGGCACGACTGGAACGGCCAGATAACCTCCCAGTGCTACGGGCCTAACGGGGCGGCCAGAATACTGGACGAAAAAGGTCGAGTCGTGGCGATGAGAAACTGCTACGGCTCAATCAGCTTCAACGTCGGGCCTACCCTGTTAAACTGGCTGGAGAGCAAGTGTAACTGGGTATATAGGGCGGTCCTGGACGCCGATCGAGTCGGGGCGGCGAGGTTCGGCGGCCACGGCCCTGCCATAGCCCAGGTCTACGGTCACGCCATAATGCCTCTGGCCTCGGAGAAGGACAAAAGGACCCAGACCCTCTGGGGCATGTCCGACTTCCGCCGCCGCTTCAAAAGGGACCCGGAGGGTATGTGGCTCGCCGAGACCGCCGTGGACGTCCCCACCCTGGAGGTGCTGGCCTCGGAGGGAATAAAGTTCACTATCCTAGCTCCCCATCAGGCGGGAAAGATCGCCTCCGACGGACCTCTTGACATAACCGTTCCCTATAGGTGCCTACTGCCCTCCGGCAAGGAGATAGCCCTATTCTTCTACGACGGACGGATATCCCAGGAGATAGCCTTCGGAGGGGCACTGGACAACGGCAGGGCCCTCGCCAGACGGATGATGGACGCCTGTCCCGACCTGGGCCGTCCGGCCCTGGAGCACGTGGCGGTGGACGGAGAGACCTTCGGCCATCACCACCGCTTCGGAGACATGGCCCTCGCCGCTTGCCTCGACGAGCTCGATCGGGCGGAGGAGGTAAAGTTGACTGTTTACGGCGAATTCCTGGAGATATCCCCTCCGTCGGTTGAGGCCGAGGTTATCGAACGGTCCTCCTGGAGCTGCTCTCACGGCGTAGAGCGGTGGAGGTCCGACTGTGGCTGTTCCGACGGAGGTCATACAGGCTGGCATCAGAGGTGGAGAGGCCCTCTGAGGACCGCTTTAGAGGGCCTAAGGAACGGTCTGGAACGGCTTTACACCTTGAGGGGATCGGCGCTTTTCCCCGACCCCTGGGGAACCAGGGATCGGGCGGATCTCCTTGCCCTACCGATATCAAGAAAGGAAAGAGTAGCGTTCCTGCAGGGAGAGGCCCAAAGGGAGCTCAGCCCCTGGGAGATAGCTCAGGCTATGACCCTCCTGGAGATACAGCGTTGCTCTCTGCTCATGTTCTCCAGCTGTGGATGGTTTTTCGACGATCTGTCCAGAGTGGAGACCATTCAGGTTTTAAAGTACGCAGCAAAGGCCCTGGATCTGGCGGAGAGCCTCGGCGAGACCTCCCTTCGAGAGCCCTTCCTCGCCGGTCTGGAGAAGGCCCCCAGCAACGTTCCTGAGTTCTCCGACGGAAGAAGGGTCTTCTCCTGCTTTGTCGAACCCTGCTCTATAGACCTGCCGAGGGTAGGGGCCCATATGGCCCTTTACAGCCTTTTCGACCTAGACCCTTTAACAACCGAGTTTCCCCATATATGGTCTACAGGAAAGGTGATGCACAGAGGTTCCTCCGACAGCCTCGACTACTGCGTAGGCTGTATGGAGCTCCACTCGGACATTACCGGCAGGAGCTCTTTTATGGCTATCGGGGCTCTGTGGTTTGGCGGAAGAAAGATGCTCTGCGGATCGATTCCCCTCTCGGAGGACCGTTCTCCTGACGAGGTGGTGAAGGAACTGAGCGAGATGGCCGCTCAGGGAAGTCAGCTCTCCTTCCAGGAGTTTTTCGGTCACAGGGTGTACTCCCTTCGCCATCTCTTTAAAGACAGCAGGGACAGGATCTTCCAGGAAGTCCAGGACCGATGCGAGGAGCGGATGGTAAAGGCCATGAGGCCAGTGGTGGAAAGGGAGGGGAACATGATAGACCCTCACGGAGGGGAGACCCCTCTCGGTCTCGCTCTAAGGGTGGTCTCGAACAGGGATATCGCCAGAGGGCTTATCGACCGGAACGCCGATTACCTGGCCATATCCAGGGCCCTTTGTCTCGCCAGACGAAGGGGGGTCGTCCTGGACCAAGACAGAGTAGAAAGGGCGGCCAGGATAGCCCTGACCGCCCTGTCGAAAGGCCTCGAAGAACCTCTCTCCTGGAGAGAGTATCTCGAAAAGATTCCTCGTTTGCTCGATGTGATCGACCAGGCCGACGCCAACGTCGATTTCTTCTGTCTCCAGAGGACGATTTTAAACCTGGTGGGAAAGGGAGAGATGTCCCAAGAGATTCAGGCGATAGCCTCCCGCATCGGGATTTCCCTGGAGGGGATCTCCGGGCTGACCCAGAGCCCCGACTTTGAGTCGTAGGTGACCGGGCTGGTGGCCCTGTCCCTTATGGCCTGAACCAGATCTCCCATGGACCGGATAGGCCCGTCGAATCGGGTGGCGAACAGGCCTAGCCGGTCCTCCCAGTGGGAGTCGCTGCCTCCCAATGTGGCCAGGGAAAGCTCCTCGGCCATGTCCACCGCCTGACGGTTGTGGTGGGGCTTGGTGCTGCCGTTGAAGATCTCCGCCCCGTCCATAAAGGGGCATAGTCTCATGACGTCCCCCATTCCTCTGCCGTTGTCCCTGAAGGGATGGGCCGCCGCGCTTACCCCCCCCATCTCTCGGACAAGTCGAGCAAGCTCCGGGGCGTGCATCTTATGGCTGGGGATCGAGTCGACGCCGTAGACCAGCAGGTCTCCCTGGTAGGTCAGGATCTCAACCCCTACCAGTATCAAAAAGCCGTATCTATCGGTGAGCTCCTGGGCCATAGGGGCCAGTTTCAACGTGTCGTGGTCGGTGATGCACAGTCCGTCCATCCCCAGCTCCTTGGCCCGGGCGACCGCCCTCTCTAAGGGCAAATGGCTATCGTCGGAGCCTTCCATGGTGTGCAGGTGGGTGTCTATAATCAACGGGGTCACTCCTTTGGTCGGGATATTTACATAGGGAGTCTCCAGAAACGCTGCTCCTCGGAGAGATGCTTCCGACGTAGCCCATTCGAGCCCGTATACTCGACCTGCCGTCGTGTAGTACGAATAGGGCGACAGGACGTCGCCCTAAGCCGAGGGGGCACAGGACGTGCCCTCCGAGGCGGTTCGTACGGAACAGGCAGGTCGAGTATACGCCTGGGCGAGACAGGGCGGAGACGGAAGCATCTCTCCGAGGGGCTCCGAACGTGATTTCCTGGAGATACCCTACAAGATCTTATTCCTTATATTTATGGATTATATAGCACCTTGCCCGAACCGCAAGCCCTTTATCACACAAAAAAGCAGGTGATTTCCCTGGACAGATCGACTATTCTCAAAGATCCTATGATATGGAAGTTCAGGTTTTACGGCTTCCTGAAAAACCTCAAATTCTTCGAGCCCTTCCTGATGCTTTATCTTTTAGGGGCGGGGCTATCGCTCTTTCAGATAGGCCTTCTCTACTCGATAAGAGGGGCTATTATATACCTACTTGAGATCCCATCGGGGCTGTTGGCGGACCACTGGGGCAGAAAAAAGGAGCTCATACTCTGTTTCCTGTTCTACATCGCCTCTTTCGTGGTGTTTTTTATCGGAAAAACCATGACTCACTTCTCCGTCGCCATGGGCCTCTTCGGCCTGGGAGAGGCCCTCAGGTCGGGCAGCCACAAGGCCATGATCTATACATATCTCGAAAAACAGGGCTGGTTCGACGAAAAGACCTTCGTCTACGGCAGGACCAGGGCCTGGTCCCTTTTAGGCTCCGCTCTCTCAGCACTAATAGCCGTCCCCCTGGCCCTGGGACTGCCTGCCTATAGGTGGCTTTTTCTGGTCTCCGTACTGCCCTACATAGGCGACATGGTCCTCATATGGAGCTATCCCGACTGGCTGGACAAAGAAGAGACCTCTGGTGAGAGGCCCTCCTTCTCCTCCTTCGGGGTGAAGGCCCTGATCTCCGTCATGAGGGATCGCCGTCTGGTCAAGGTATTGCTCAGTTCCTCCATATACGACGGCCTGTTCAAGGTCATAAAAGACTACGTCCAGCCGGTTCTAGCTCTCATACTGATGGGAACCTTGGCGGGCGACGGCGACAAATCTCTGACGATATGGCTCGGGATAACCTACTGTGTCCTCCATCTCGCTGGCTCCGCCGCCTCCGCGTCGGTGTGGAGGCTTCGCCGCCGTATCTCCTCCGCCTGGCTCATGAACGTATCCTTCGACGTAATGGGGGCGGTGGCCCTACTGCTGGCGGCCTTCTCCCTGTGGGGCTCTCCTCTCACCGTGGCGTCGGTGTTTTTCGTCCTCTACGTCATGAAAGACGGCAGACGGCCGATCTTCGCCGATCTCTGTGGCGACATGATGGACAGAGAGGTTCGGGCGACGGTTCTGTCCGTCGACAGCCAGATGGCCTCTTTAGTAGCTATGGTCGCCGCCCCTCTTCTGGGATGGATCGCTGACGGCACCGGACTTCCTGTGGCCTTCGCCGTAACAGGGTTCTTCATGCTTTCTCTGAACAGGATCCTGAAGGTCCAAAGCCGAGAGCTAGCTGTTCTTCCTATAGAAAAACAGATTACAGGAGAGGTGAAGTGACGGCCCAAAGTAGTCGAAAAAATAAAAATGGGGATTAGGTGTTGACGTAAATCGCTGAGGGTGGTATTATTCCTCCTGCGCCGCTGAGAGCGGTGGCCGCAAGGCCGCTGTAACGGAGGTCGCATGAACCTTGACAGCTGAAAACGGGGAGTAAGAAACACAGCCAGCAAAAAGGAATTTTTATGGAGAGTTTGATCCTGGCTCAGGACGAACGCTGGCGGCGTGCTTAACACATGCAAGTGGGACGAAGGTTCTTGTCGGAAGGCTTCGGCTGGAAGATAAGGATACTGAGTCGCGGACGGGTGAGTAATGCGTGAGAACCTGTCTCAAAGAGGGGGACAGCCCCGGGAAACCGGGATTAATACCCCATATGC
>NZ_FXBB01000046.1 GCF_900177735.1 Dethiosulfovibrio salsuginis
AATCGTATACTCGACCTGCCTGTTTCGTACGAACCGCCTCGGAGGGCACGTCCTGTGCCCCCTCGGCTTGGGGCGACGTCCTGTCGCCCCATTCGCACTACACGACGGCAGGTCGAGCATACGGGCTCAAATGGGCTACGTCGGAACGATCTCTCCGAGGAACAGAGTTTTTAGAGTTGCCCTAAAGGCTCTGGGACAACACCTGACCGAGCCTGCGGATTCCCTCTCTGATACGGTCCTCTCCTACGCCGGAGAAGTTCAACCTCATATAGTTATCCTGCCCTGGCTCGGCGAAGAAGGCTCCACCGGGGACGAAGGCCACCTTGTGCTCCTCGACAGCTACCTTGAAGACCTCTCGGGCGTTGATCCCCTCAGGAAGCTCCACCCAGGCGAAAAGCCCTCCCGCCGGAGGGTTTACCACCGCCCCCTCGGGGAAAAACTGGCCGATAGACTCCATCATCACCGACAGTCTCTTGCTGTAAACCTGGCAGATCCTCTCAACGTGAAGATCTAGGTCGAACATCTCCATATAGGCCACCACCTGGGCCTGATGGAGGGTAGACGAGCAAAGTATGTCGTTTTGCTTCATATCGGCGAACTTGGACAGAATCTCAGGCTCGGCGATCATCCAGGCTACCCTCATGCCGGGACAGAAGATTTTCGAGAAAGACCCCAGTGAGATAACGACCCCGGAGGTATCGAAGCTCTTTATGGAAGGAGGACAGGGCCCGTCGAACCGCAGCTCCCCGTAGGGGTTGTCCTCTATGGCCGGAACGCCGTACCTTCCGACCACCTCGGCGAAGGCCTTTCTCCGTTCGACAGACCAGTCTATGCCGGTGGGATTCTGGAAGTCCGGGTTGACGTAGACCAGCCGAACGTCGTCGACCTCCTTCAGTTTTCTCTCTAAGTCCTCTATGACCATACCGTCTTTGTCTGTCTCCACGCCTACGAATCTGGCTCCGTAGGTTTTGAAGGCCCCTAGAGCCCCGAGATAGGTCGGGCTCTCGCACAGAACCACCGACCCCTCGTCCAGAAAGACCTTCCCCGCCATATCCAGGGCCTGCTGGGAACCGTTGGTTATCAGAACCTCATCGGCCTGGGCGGGAGTCCGGTATTTCTCCGTCATCCTCTTTGCAACGATCTCCCTGAGCCTTGGATCACCGTAGGCGGAGGAATACTGGAGAGCCCTCTCCCCCTCTCTGTCCAGGACCAAAGCGGTGGCCATCTTGACTTCCTCTATGGGAAACAGCTCAGGGGCGGGAAGACCGCCTGCCAGGGAAAGTATCTCCGGGTTAGAAAGGGCCTTTAGTATATCCCCGATATCGGACGTATCGCACCATTCGACTCTCTTTGAATATCTCATACATAACAACTCCCATCTGAAGCGGCACCCTAAAGGGCGATAAAAAATTGCGGGAATTATACTTCTTCAGGACGATTCTGTAAAGCGAACCTCTAAAAACGCTGATCCTCGGAGAGACCGTCCCGACGTAGCACAGAGCCCGTATACTCGACATGCCGCCTTTGAGCACGAATGGGGCGACAGGACGTCGCCCCAAGCCGAGGGGGCACAGGACATGCCCTCCGAGGCGGTTCGTACGGAACAGGCAGGTCGAGTATACAATTGGGCCAGGGCGCAGACAGGACGGTCTCTCCGAGGGGACTCGGAGGTGGTTTTTAAAGATCCCCTAAAGCGCAACCGCCGGTCTTTATCCTTCCCAGAAGCTCTCTGCCTTTATCTATCTGACGGGACACCTGTCTGAAGCCAGTGCCACCCTCTGTGTCCCTCCGGGCCACTGCGGCCTCTAGGTCGACCATCGGCAACAGATCGTCTCCTGTCTCCTCCCCTAGAAATTCCCTGAACTGTTCCACCGTGAGGTCGAAAAGGCTCATGCCCTCCCTGACGCACCAGCCGACCAGACTTCCCACCCTGTGGTGAGCCTCTCTGAAGGGAACACCTTTAGTGACAAGGTACTCCGCTACATCGGTGGCCAGAGCCATTCCGTCGGAAAAGCTCTCCGCCGCCCTGTCGGCGTCCACCTCGACGGACTTTATGAGGGAGGGGAGTACGCCAAGAACGTGGGAGAGCACGTCGAAGGTGGAAAATAGACCTCTTTTGTCCTCCTGAAGGTCTCGGTTGTAGGTCATAGGAAGGCCTTTAAGGGTTATGAGAAGGTCCACCATATGGCCTATCACCTGCCCCGTCCGGCCTCTGACCAGCTCCAGAACGTCGGGGTTTTTCTTCTGAGGCATTATGCTAGAACCTGTGCAGAAGCCGTCGGGGAGCTTGACCCACCCGAACTCGGAGCTGAAGTAAATTATCAGGTCCTCCGCCAGCCTGCTACAGTGGACGGCGAACATCGATGCGAAGCTGAGGACGTCGTAAATATAGTCCCTCTGGGCCACACCGTCCATGCTGTTCTCGCACAGTCTGGAGAAACCGAGTATCTGGGAGGTGTACTCCCTGTCCAGAGGCAGAGTAGATCCAGCGAGAGCACCACAGCCTAGAGGGCACTCGTCGGAGCTATCCCTGGCGAACTCAAGCCGTCTCAGGTCCCTGGAGAAGGCCTGAAAATGGGCCATCCAGAAGTGTCCCATGCTTATAGGCTGGGCCTGCTGTAGATGGGTATAGCCCGGAACTATTACCTCCCTGTGGGCCTCCGCCCTGTCAAGAAGGGCCTCCAGCAGATCGCCTAATCCCTCTTTGACCTCACACAGCTGATCTTTGACGTAGAGCCTCATGGTGGTTCCTACCTGATCGTTTCTGCTCCTGCCGGTATGTAGCCTCGCCCCAGCGTCTCCGATCCTCTCGGTGAGCCGACTCTCCAGGTTCATGTGGACGTCCTCGAGCTCTTTATCCGGGACGAACTCACCTCTGTCTATCTCCTCCAGGATGGACTGAAATCCCTCCCTTATGGAGTCAAGCTCCTCCAGGGATATCAACCCCTGTTTCGCCAGCATCTCCCCGTGGGCGAGACTGCCTCTTATATCCCATTTAGCCAGACGCCAGTCCAGGTCCAGAGACTGGGAGAAGTCCTGCACCCGCATGTCGGTCTCCTGGGAAAAACGGCCCTTCCACATTAAAATCTCTCCTCTCAACTAAAAACCTCAAAAAGGGGACCTCGGAACGTCCGAGATCCCCTATAGAATAACACGAACCTAAATCAGCAGGACACCGACAGAGAGTGAGCCTTCTCCTGATCCTGCTTGTGGGTCTGCTTCCAGGTCTTAAGGGGCAGCCCCCATACCTTGATGAAGCCCACCGCTGCACCGTGATCGAAAGCGTCCTCTTCGGAGTAGGTGGCCAGATCGTGGTTGTACACCGACTTAGCCGACTTGATTCCCGTAACCGTCGCCATACCCTTGAAGAGCTTCACCCTGACCGTACCGCTGACGGTCTCCTGGGTCTTGTCTATGAAGGCGTCTATAGCCTCCTTCAGAGGGGAGAACCAATACCCTGTGTAGGTCAGCTCGGCGAACTGGACCTCAAGCTGTTTCTTCGTAGCTAGGACGTCTTTCGCCAAGGTCATGGTCTCCAGGGCCCTGTGGGCGGCGATCAAAGTGATGGCGGCGGGGCACTCGTACACCTCACGGCTCTTAAATCCCACCAACCGATCCTCAAGCATATCTATCCGACCGACTCCATGAGCCCCAGCGATAGACCGAAGCTTCAGTATCAGTGAGACCCCGTCCATCTGCTCGCCGTTTAAGGCCACAGGAATGCCTTTTTCGAAGGTTATCTCGACGTTCTCCGCCACGTTCGGCGCTGCCTCTTGGGAAACGGAGACTTCAAAGGCATCCTCGGGACATTCGTTCCAGGGATCCTCCAGAGCTCCGCACTCAATGGCCCGTCCCCAGAGGTTTTCGTCTATGCTGTAAGGGGACTCTATGGAGGCCCCTACCTCTATATCGTGCTCTTTGGCGTACTCTATCTCCGCCTCCCGGCTGAATCGCCAATCCCGCACCGGAGCTACTACCTCAAGCTCAGGGTTGAGGGCCCCTATCGCGACCTCAAAACGAACCTGGTCCTGTCCCTTTCCGGTACAGCCGTGGGCGACCGCCACAGCACCCTCGTTCTTTGCGACCCAGGCAAGATGTTCGGATATGAGAGGTCGGGAGAGGGCGGAACTCAGAGGATAGGTCCCCTGGTACATTCCGTTGGCCTTCAGCGCCGGCCAGACGTACTCCTGGACGAACTGTTTTTTGAGGTCCATGACGTAGGCCGCTACCGCCCCAGTCTTGAGGGCCTTGGCCTTCTTCTCCTCCAGGTTCACCGACTGGCCTACGTCGGCGGTCAGTGTGACCACGTCGTAGCCTTTCTCCATAAGCCAGCAAACCGCCACCGACGTGTCCAGCCCACCGCTGTAGGCGAGGACGATCTTCCCCTTCTTCTCCATACTCGACGACCTCCTATATAAACTCACATTCTCTTTATCCCAATCAGTAAACTTTAGTTGCCTATTATATATAAAACCTCCTGTATGTCAAGACCTAAAAGGGACAAAACCGGGGGCGGGACAATAAAAAAACTATTCGCTCATTTTACTCCTGATCTGGAGGCACTATAATGAAAATAGATAGACACTCAAAGAAGGAAGGCGATTAACGTGAGTACAGTCTGGGAAGATAACTACAGTTACACCGCTCGCAACGTGAGGCCCTCGCCGGTTCGGGAAATGCTGTCGGTCATAAAGCAACCCGGCATGATCTCCTTCGCAGGGGGAATGCCCGCACCGGAGGTCTTTCCGGTGGACAAGTTCTACGAGGGAGCCCACGTCCTCAAAGACGACGGCAAAAACCTCCTACAGTACGGGACCACAGAAGGATACCCGCCACTGAAGGAGTTTCTGGCCTCCTTTACCGCCGAGAGGATGGGACGGACCGTCGGCAATGACGAAATGCTCCTGACCACCGGATCCCAACAGGCCCTGGAGCTCTTCGCCTCCGCCATGATAGACAGAGGGGATTTCGTGGTTACCGAAAACCCGTCCTACCTGGCGGCTCTCACCACCTTCTACAACCACGGAGCCCAGTTTCTGGGCATACCTACCGACCAGGACGGCATGAAGGTCGACCTTCTGCCCGCAGCTATAGAGAAGGCCCGTTCCGAGGGCAAAAAGGTAAAGTTCATATACACGATAGTGAACTTCCACAACCCCGGCGGAGCCACTATGAGCCTGGAGAGACGTAAAAAACTGGTGGAGATATCCCACCGGTACGATATACCTATCTTCGAGGACGACCCCTACGGCTACGTGAGGTACGAGGGACAGCACCTGCCGTCGATATTCTCCTTCGACGATAAAGGGGGCACCCTCTACGCCGGGTCTTTCTCCAAGATACTGGCCCCAGGATCCCGAATAGGCTGGGTCACCGGAAGCACCGAGATAATCCGAAAGATGGTGGTGTTCAAGCAGGCGGCGGACCTGTGCTCCAGCCCTATCTGCCAGTCGCTGGTCTACGAATACTGTCGGAAGGGCTACCTTGAGGAGCACCTTCCGGTGATCATCGACAACTATCGCCCTAAGAGGGATAAAATGGAGGAGGCCCTCCGTAAATATCTGGCCCCTTACGGCATAACCTGGGTGAAGCCCGAGGGAGGCTTCTTCTTCTGGCTCGACATGCCGGGGATAGACTGCCGTGACCTGTTCAAGAGGGCGGTGGAGAAGAAGGTCGCCTTCGTCGTCGGAACCCCCTTCTGCGTCGACGAGGCGGCGGGAATCGACAAGGCCAGGCTTAACTTTACCTTCGTCCAGCCCGACGTCATAGAGGAGGGAATAAGCCGTCTCGGACAGGCCATCGCCGAGATGAAGTCCTAGGAGAGACCGTCCCGCCTACGCCCTGTTTCGCCCAGTCGTATACTCGACCTGCCTGTTTCGTACGAACCGCCTCGGAGGGCACGTCCTGTGCCCCATTCGTACTCAAAGGCGGCATGTCGAGTATACGGGCTCAAATGGGCTACGTCGGAACGATCTCTCCGAGGATCAGAGTTTTTAGAGGTTCCCTAAAGGTATGGCGCAACTGGGACAATAACGATACAATCGAACAGAACACCTGAAGAGGTCTGCCGTCAGGCAGACCTCTTCGTCGAGGAACAGACCACCAAAGAGGAGGAGTATCTATGTCCGATATAGTCAAGTCACTGTTAAGCACCGCCGCAGGGAGGATAAAGCCCTCTCCTATCAGGGAGATGTTTCACCTGATCAGGAAGCCTGGGATGATATCCTTCGCCGGTGGAATGCCAGACCCAGACATATTCCCGGTAGAGCAGTTTCATCTAGGAGCGGACATTTTGCTTGAGGAGGGAAGGGACGTACTCCAGTACGGCGTCACCGAGGGATACGCTCCTCTCAAGGATTTTCTTTCCCGATGGACCGCCCCTAAGATGGGAAAAGAGCCCTCTATGGACGAGATCCTGATAACCTCGGGCTCCAGCCAGGTCGCCGACCTCATGACCCGGGCTCTACTGGACCCAGGGGACTGGATAGTCTGCGAAGAGACATCCTTCCTCGGAAACACCATCAATATGTACAACCAGGGGGCAAACTTCCTCACAATCCCCTGCGACAAAGATGGCATGATAGTGGAGCAGCTACCGGAGAAGCTCTCCCAGGCAAAGTCGGAGGGCAAAAAGGTCAAGTTCATATACACCATACCTAACTTCCACAACCCTCTAGGCTGTACCATGTCCCTGGAGAGGAGGCAGGCCCTGGTCAAAATAGCCCAGGAGGAGGGGGTGATGATCCTGGAGGACGATCCCTACGGCTGCGTCCGGTTCGAGGGAGAGGATCTTCCGACACTCTACTCCCTCGACGACCTAGGGGTGGTTATGTACGCCGGTTCATTCTCCAAAATACTGGCCCCAGGGACCAGAGTCGGCTGGGCCATAGGGCCGAAGGATCTCATAAGGACTATGACGGTTTTCAAGCAGGGAGTGGACACCTGCACCAGCGTTGTGGCTCAGGCTCTGGTGTATAAGTACTGCCAGTCGGGCAACCTCGACGCCTTCTTGCCGAAGATCGTCGACCACTACCGCAGAAAAAGGGACGCCATGGAGGATGCCTTCAAAAAATACCTGCCTCTAGAGGAGGTCGAGTACGTCACCCCTCATGGAGGATTTTTCTACTGGGTGACTACCCCTAACATCCTCGCCGAGGAGCTTTTCAAAAGAGCGCTGGAGAAAAAGGTGGCCTTCGTCTGCGGAGCGCCGTTTTTCCCCAACGGAGGAGGAGAGCACAGCTTCAGGATGTGCTTTACCTTCGCCTCACCGGAGGATACGGACCGAGGCATAAAGGCCCTGGGAGAGACCATGAGGGAGATTCTAGGGGAATCTAAGGGATAAAGCAGAGGAGGGTTGACCTTGTTCGGAGACACCATAGCAGCGATCTCCACCGCATGGGGAGACGGAGGGATCTCGATAATCAGGATATCCGGCCCTGACTCGCTCTCCGTAGCCGGAGATATCGTCAGGACGGCAAAACCGACGGAAGATCTTTTAAGCAGGTTTATGTACAACGGCTCTCTGCTGGACGAAGGGGGAAACCCGATAGACGAGGTCCTGCTGGTGTCTTTCCGAGCCCCTAAAAGCTACACCGGCGAGGACCTGACGGAGATCCACTGCCACGGCGGTAGCCTTGTTGCCCAGCGTTGTCTGGAGCGGTGTCTCCAAAAGGGATGCAGACACGCCGAGCCAGGCGAGTTCACCAGACGGGCCTTTGAAAACGGTCGGCTGGACCTGGCTCAGGCGGAGGCGGTAAACGGCATAATCCACGCCAGAAGCAACGAAGCCCTGAAGGCCGCCAGCAGGACCTTAAGGGGAGAGCTATCCCGTTTCGTCAGAGAGCTCTACGACGAGCTGCTGTCTTTGTCGGCGGAGCTTGAGGTCGGAATCGACTTCCCCGAGGAGGACGTTCCCTACATAGATGATCAGGAGGGCTCGGACCGAATAGAGACTATGATAAAAGGCCTCCAGGACATAGCGGACCGGTGTACCACAGGGTATCTCCTCAGAGAGGGGATCAGGGTGGCCCTGGTCGGCCGTCCTAACGTCGGCAAATCGTCGCTCCTTAACTCGCTGCTCAAAGAGAGCAGGGCCATAGTGACCTCGATCCCCGGGACAACCAGAGACGTCATAGAGGAGGTATTCACCCACAAGGGCATTCCCCTCAGACTCATGGACACCGCAGGGCTCAGGACCACCCCCTCCGACGAGGTGGAGGCCATAGGGATAGAGAGAACCGCCCAGGCTATGGATAAATCGGACGTAGTGCTGTGGATTCTCGACGGAAGCGAACCTATAGGCGATTTCGAGAGGGACATGGCGACCAGGATCTCCGACAGACCTCACATAGTCGCCGTAAACAAGTCGGACCTTCCCTCAGGTCTGGACGGATCGCTTCTGGTCTCCCTCCTGCCCGAATCGACGATACTTAACATATCCGCCCAGGAACAGAGAGGGCTGGAGGAGCTTAAAGAGGCGCTGGTAGAGATGGTAGCAGGCACCGGAACCCTCGAGGGAGGCCTAAACGCCACGGCCAGACAGCTGGAGGAGCTGAGATCCGCCATAGACAGCCTCGGCGCAAGTAAAGAGGCACTGGAACACCATCACGATCAGACACTGGCGGCGGCTGGACTGGCGGAGACGAGAAAGGCTCTGGAGAGAATACTTGGGCTTTTCGACGACGATAGCCTGCTGGATACGGTGTTCTCCAGGTTCTGCATAGGAAAATAGTATTCAATTTGTAAAGACGGACAGTTCGAGATATTATAGCCAGGTGGAGGTGGGTTTTATATGGAAAAAAAAGCGAGGACCAATTACCCTATAAACGACCTGATAGTGAGGCGATGGAGCCCTAGGGCCTTTTCCCCGAAGGTTCCGGGCAAGGAGATAGTGTTGTCCCTTTTTGAGGCCGCCAGATGGGCCCCTTCTTGCTTCAACGAACAGCCCTGGAGCTTTATCTTCGCCTGTAGGGAGGATCCTGAGGAATTTCAGGCCATGCTGGACTGCCTCGTCCCGGGCAACGCCCGCTGGGCGGTGAACGCCCCTATCCTGATCGTAGCGGTAGCGGCGGAGAAGTTCGCAAGCGGGAGAAACAACCGATGGGCCTGGCACGACGTCGGTATGGCGGTGGAAAACCTGCTTCTGGAGGCCACGTCGAAAGGCCTTTTCGCCCACCCTATGGCGGGATTCGACCAGGAGAAGGTAAGGGCTACCTACGGAATACCGGAGGATCATAGCCCTGTACTGGCCATAGCTCTAGGCTATCCTGGAGAGGTCTCCGATCTTCCCGAGGAGCTTCAGGACGCCGAATCCGCACAGAGGGACAGAAAGCCTATCTACGAGTTTACCTTCAGAAGGACATGGGGGGACAACAGAGGTGTCTGACGTTCCTATCTCAAAAAAGAGCCAGGAGGCCGTCTGAGACGGCCTCCTGGCTCTTTTTTTTAATCCCTCTCGCAGAGCTCCAGCAGGACCCCTCCGCTGGACTTAGGGTGGACGAAGGCTATTTTAGCCCCGCCAGCCCCTATCCTTGGGGTCTCGTCTATCAGCCTGACTCCCTTGGCCTTCATTTCCGCCAAGGCCTCCTCCAGGTTCTCCACCCTTATGGCTACGTGGTGGATCCCTTCGCCTTTTTTCTCGATAAACTTGGAGACCGGGCTATCCTCGGAGGTTCCCTCCAGAAGCTCTATCTCGGTGTCCTGGACAGGCAAAAAGGCGGTCTTGACCTTCTGCTCCGCCACTTCCTCCACTCCGTGACAGTGGATGCCTAAAGACTCCTCCCAGAACTTGAGGGACTCCTCTATGCTCTTGACGGCTATTCCTATGTGATCTACTACCTTTACTTTCAAAATCAAACTCCCCTTTCTGTTATACGTGGGACAATCTTAGCAGAAAATCCCCGCAAAATCAGTCCTGTTCTTCCGACTGAGGGGGAGAATCCGGTCTATATATGAGCACCGAACAGTGGGCATAACGGGCGACGGATGTGGCGGTGCTGCCCACCAGGAACCACTCTAAGGTGGACTGTCCCCGGTGCCCCATTATGACAAGCTCAAAACCCTCTTCCTTGGCGAGGTCTATTATGGTGGTAGCGGGATTCCCTTCTTTGACGATGAGGTGAACTCCGTTACAGCCGTGGCCGGGACAGAGCCCTTCCTCACAGACCTTCTTTATGTAGCGACCGAGCTTTTTCTCGGCGATCTCCAGCACCTCGCCTCCAAACTGAGGTGGAAGCCATGGCTCGTAACCTTTCCAGAGGGTCGGATGGGGAACTACGTGGATAAAGCTGACATCCGCCTCCATCATAGCGGCCATCTCATAGCCGTACCTCACTAAACCCTGAGAAAGATCGCTCAGATCGACAGCGACGAGAATTTTCTTCATAACTCAAGTACCTCCCTTCTCGACTAAAGGCTTGTGGAGCTGCCTCTTTAAGGTTATTATGACGATCGCCGAGAGTAAACACAAGGCAAAAACGGAAAAACCGGAAAGGATTTTATGTATGGAAAACATCTATCTAGTCTCCTTAGGGAGCGTTCTGGGAGCCATATTCGGATCTTTTTTCAACGCTATAGCCATCAGGACCGTGGAGAACAGGCCCTGGTGGGGCAGGGAGAGGTCACTCTGTCCGATCTGCGACCACGAGCTCTCCTCTTTGGACCTCATCCCCCTGGTTTCCTGGCTGGCCCTAAAGGGCAGATGCAGGCACTGCAAGGGACAGATCTCCCTCAGATATCCCCTTGTGGAGCTGCTGTTCGCCCTGTGGACGGGAGCAGCCCTCGCCAGATGGGGGGCTACATTCGGAGGATTAGGTGCGGTCCTGGGAGGGTGGCTTATGATGCTAAACGCCATGACCGATCTGGACTCAGGCTACGTTTACGACAAGCTGGCGGCGACTATAGGGATCGTCGGCATCGCCATCAGGTTTTTTGGGGGATTGCCCGCTGTTCTCGACGGGGTTTACGGAGCGTTGGCAGGCGGAGGTGTCATAGCGGTCATAATAGTGATCAGTCGAGGGGGAATGGGCTGGGGCGATGCCACTTTGATGGCGGGAGCTGGCGTCCTCCTCGGCTGGAAAACCGCCTTTTTGGCGTCTTATCTCGGCTTTATGATAGGGGGAACGGTGGCACTGGCTATGATAGCCACGAAAAAGGCCGGCAGGAAAGACTCGGTACCTCTGGCGCCTTTCCTGGCGGCCGGCGTGATGATAGCCCTCATATGGGGCCCCTATATACTCGATTTCTGGTACTACACCCCCGGCTGGCCCTGGAGCTGACGGACCTGCAACCTATCGATCATGTAATCCAATGGCTCCGAGGAAGGCACGCCTTCCAGGTTGCGAAAGGAGTGATCCGCCCCTGGGACGACGTGAAAGGCCTTGTCCTCCGTCCCGGTTAGCTCGAAAAGCCGATAGGCTGAGTCTCTATCGAAAGTGCCGTCCATGTCGCCCCAGAAAAACCGGGCCCACCCTCGGTCTATGGACCGACAGGCCCGGTGGAGAACCTCTCTGTCGCATATGGAATCGATTATAGGCAGGTCCATATGAAAGGACGACTGGGGCTTAAGGGAATCGCCGCTGCCCGAGACAATGACCCCCTCTATTTCGCCGACCTCAGGAGGGGTGAACCCCTCCTCGAGGACCAGAGCTTCAGCCTGTCTACCGGCGATAATCAGCGAGTTTATGCCACCTAGGGAGAAACCCCACAGACAGACAGGAAGCCCTACGAAAGACCTGCGGACCTCCGCCAGACCGGACATCTGATCGTAAAGCTCCTGACGGTAGGTTTTGCCGGAGAAAGCGGATTGAACCCACATCTGAGGGTCGCTGAAGCCCCACTTATCCCGGACCTTTCTGCTGGTCTCTATGAGACAGACCGACGCCCCTTTGGCCAGTTTGTTCGCCAAAAGCCAGTATTTATCCCCCTCTTTTCGTGAAGCAGCGCCGTAAACCCCGTGAAAAAGGCAGATAACCCTGGAGGGATTCTCCCCCTCAACCGCGGTGATCCTGACGGTTTTATCGCCATAACTTCCTCTAGCCTCTATAAACGACAAGAAAAGCCCTCCTTATTCTCAAAATAAGTCCAAAACAACAGGAGGCAGGCCCATTCAGGCCCACCTCCCCTATAATCGGCGGTAATCTACCTATCGGCCTCCATAGGAACCTCTTCGGTGGAAAGCCAGCTCTCCCAGTCGAACTTAATCAGTCCGCTGGCTATATAGATGGACAGAAACACCAGCAGGGCCTTCTCCCGAAGCGTCACCGCCACAACCATAACCAGAAGTTTAACAAAGGTCATCTTCCTGCGGTTCACCATGCCTCTTTTGAGGCCTTTAAGGTTGCTGTAGGACACCGTGGAGATCATCAGTCCACCGGCGAAGAGCACCAGCGTAGCCATCACGTAGGGATGGAGGGTTATCTTAGCCATTATCCAGGAGACGAGAAAAAGCCCCGCCGCCGGGATAGGCAGTCCCTGGAAAGGCCCTGGCATATGTACTACGTTGAACCGAGCCAGCCTGAGGGCTCCGCAGAGGGCGAAGAACACGGCGATCAAAGCCCCCCATACTCCGGTGATCTGGGATAGAGAGACGGAGAAAACCAGTATAGCCGGGGCGACACCGAAGCTCACCACATCCCCTAGGCTATCGAACTCTACGCCGAAGGCACTGCTGACCCCCAGCATCCTGGCGACCTTTCCGTCCATAAAGTCGAAAAACACCGCGAAGGCTATTAGCCAGGCGGCAGGACATATCTGGCCCTTGAGGGTAAGGATAAGGGAAAGCATACCACAGAGCAGATTTCCGCTGGTTATCATATTAGGTATGTAGGAACGCCAGTGGATCTCGTGACCTCTTATCTTAAGCCGTCTTTTCACGACAACACACTCCTATACAGGACTTGCCGGCCCATACTTTCTGTCCGACTCTCACTTTTAACTCTACACCTTTAGGCAAGTAAACGTCAACCTTGGAACCAAACTTTATCATGCCGTACCGATCCCCTCGGCGATAGGGCTGGCCTTTTTTGCTTCGACAGACTATCCTTCTCGCCAGAAATCCTGCGATCTGGACCGTCATAGCAGGGCCACAGTCGGTGCGGATACCGAGATAAAACCTCTCGTTCTCCTCCGACGCCTTCTCGGCGAAGGCCATCCATTTTTTACCGGGGACGTACTTGAGGTACTCCACCTTCCCGGACCGAGGAACCCTGTTCACGTGGACGCTTAAGGGATCCATGAAAATCCCCACCTTCGTAGCTGGACCGGTATAAGGGTGATCGACCTCGAATATCTCCACCACCTTGCCGTCGGCGGGGGATACCCATCCGTCGGGACCACATTCAGGTTTTCTGTCGGGATCCCTGTAAAACCACAGGATCAGGCCAGCCAGAGGGACCAGCATCACCGTCGAAAGGGGCCAGACAAGAGCTCCCACCGCAGCCAGGGCTAACGCCCCTCCTATGGATAAATAGCCGTCAGGAGCGAACTTCATTGAAAACCATCCTCTCTCTCTATCTGGACCACGCTAAGGCCCACCACCGAATCGCCATCGTCAAGCCTGACGACGATAGAGCCTGCGGCGGTGCGACCGAGAACTCTTATCTCTTTGACCGCCACCCGAACCATTCGGCCTTTCGCCGTCATGACTATGACCTCGTCGTCGTCGGATACCGAGCTAACCGCCGCTAACAGGCCGGTTCTGGCGTTTATGTTCATGACCTTCATACCACCGCCACCTCTGTGATGGGAGGTGAACTCGGAGAAATCGGTCCTCTTGCCTATGCCGGTCTCGCTGACCAAGAGAGGGCACTTGTCGGGGCAGATCATCTCACAGCTGATTATCCTGTCCCCGCCTTTTAGCTTCATGGCCTTTACCCCTCTGGCGGCTCTGCCCATAGGACGGAACTCGTCCTCCGGCACCCTTAGGGCCTGCCCCATGGCGGACACCAGCAGTATCTCGTCGTCGCCGGAGGTCGTCCTTACCTGGGCGATCTCGTCTCCCTCTTCGACGGTCACCACCCGTCTGCCAGCCCTGGTTAGGTTGGACAGCTCGGAGGAAGGCAGCCTCTTGGCTATTCCACACCGGGTGACGAAAAAGAGAAAGCTGGTGTCGCTGCCCAGCTGAGCCTTGATGTTTACCACCGACTCCCCTTCCTCCAGGGAGATATACTTGCCTATAAGCTTGCCCTTCCCCGCCTTGCTCTCGGAGACGACGTAGCCCTTTATGGCGAAGACCCTGCCTTTGCTGGTGAAAAGGTAGATATCGTCGTGGGTAGTCCCTATGTCCATAAGGGCCACTTCGTCCTCTTCCCTCAGCCTGGCTCCCCTTCTTCCCTTGCCTCCTTTGCTCTGGAGGGAAAAGTCCTCCAGAGGGACCCTGCGGATATAGCCGTCCTGGGACAGCATCACCACTATGTCCTCCTTGGGAATAAGGTCCGCATCGGAACAGTCGGCCCCGACCCTTTCGATTATCTTGGTCCGTCTGTCGTCGCCGTATCTATCCCTGATAGCCACCAGCTCTTCCTTTATGACGCCGTCGAGAACTATGGAGTTCTCCAGTATGGTCCTGTATCCCTCTATATCCGACTTAAGGCCAGCGAATTCCTCCTCCAGCTTGTTCCTCTCAAGGCCCGTCAGCCTCTGAAGCCTCATATCAAGTATGGCCTGGGCCTGAAGCTCGGAGAACTGAAGCCTTGAGACAAGCGCCTCTTTCGCTGCCGCCCCTGTATCGGAGCCTCTGACGATGGATATGACCTGCTCTATCTCCCCAAGGGCCTTGACCAGACCCTCCAGGATATGGGCCCGAGCCTCCGCCTTCCGAAGCCTGAAGGCAGTCCGCCTCCTCACTACCGTCCTGCGATGTCCTAAAAAGACGGACAACAGATCGGAGAGAGGAAGCTCTTTAGGACGTCCCTCGACGAGGGCGAGATTTATAATGCCGAAGGTGCTCTGAAGCTGGGTTCTGCGATAAAGCTGTCTTACCACCAACTCGGGATCGACGTCTCTCGATATCTCCAGGACCACCCGGAGTCCCTGCCTGTCCGATTCGTCCCTTATGTCGGTTATACCGTCTATAGCCTTGTTCTGGACGCAGGACACGATAGTCTCTATGAGAGTGGTCTTGTTGACCATATAGGGGATCTCGGTTATGACCACCGAGCTTTTTCCCCTCTTGCCCTCCTCCACGTGGGTCTTGCCCTGGACTATAACCTTTCCTCGACCGGTCCTGTAGGCGTCTATAATGCCCTCTCTGCCGAGGATAACGCCGCCGGTGGGGAAATCTGGGCCCGGAAGGCGAGCCATAAGCTCCCCAAACTCCACGTCATCGCCGGAATCGATGAAGTAACACAGGGCGTCCACTACCTCCCTGAGGTTGTGAGGAGGCATGTTGGTCGCCATCCCCACGGCGATACCGGTGCTGCCGTTGATCAACAGGTTAGGCACCTGGGCTGGAAGAGTCAGAGGCTCCTCCAGAGACTCGTCGAAGTTCGGTCCCCATTCGACGGTATCCTCGTCTATATCCTGCAACATAAACTCGCCAAGCTCCTGGAGCCTGGCCTCGGTGTATCTCATAGCGGCGGCGCTGTCGCCGTCTATAGAGCCGAAGTTTCCCTGTCCGTCCACCAAAGTATATCTCATGCTAAAATCCTGGGCCATTCGAACCATGGTCTCGTATATAGCCGAGTCTCCGTGAGGGTGGTACTTACCCATGGTCTCTCCGACAACTCTAGCGGACTTTTTATAGGACTGATTGTGCTTTAAACCTAGATCCTGCATGGCGAAGAGTATGCGACGCTGGACCGGCTTGAGGCCGTCCCTGGCGTCGGGCAGGGCACGGCCCACTATGACGCTCATGGCGTAGTTCAGATAACTGTGTTTTATCTCATCCACCAGAGGATGGGATATTACCTTTCCAAACAAACTCTGATTTTCCATATATAAAAGACCTCCGTGAGGACAGATCGTCCCCCTATGTTCATCGACCTATTTTAGCACGACTTAGGATGAAACCCCGAAATCCAGGGCAATTATCGTTATCCCTAAAGGACCGCAGCGGTGACGGGGTTCCCCGTCACCGCTGCGGCATGTTCACGAAAAAAGGTAAAAACTCAGCTCTTAACCAGATATTTTTTGAAAGCGGAGAAATAGAGCACCGCCACGAAAAGGACTCCCCCCACGATGTTACCGGCGGTAACAGGAATCAGGTTGTTAAAATAGCCCCAGATGGTCACAGCCCCTAGATCAGCGGGGGCCAGGTGGGACGCCAGGACGGTGGGATCGCCTTTTATAAGTATCCCTAGGGCCATAAAGTACATATTGGCGATAGAGTGCTCGAAGCCCGACGCAACGAAAACCAGAATGGGGAAGTATATGGCCCAGATCTTTCCTATCACGTCCTCGGCACCCATAGTGAGCCATACTGCCAACACTACAATCCAGTTACACATGATGCCCCTGAAGAAGGCCTCCCACCAGGTGAGTCCCATCTTACCGGCGGCTATGGACAGGGCCTTTGCCCCTATATCCCCTCGCCATAGGCCGGTGTTATAGATAAGCACCGCCACTACGACAGCTCCTATCAGGTTTGCGGTGTAGACCCAAAACCAGTTACGGACCACCGCCTTCATAGGCAGACAACCCGCCATAACAGCTAGAGGCATAACGCAGTTACCGGTGAAAAGCTCTCCTCCCGCCAGAACGACCAGGATCAGCCCCAAGGAGAAGACCGTACCTGCGATCATTTTGGCAATGCCTACGGTCTCAACGTCAAAAGTCGTAACGGTCATGCCCCAGCCCCCGAAGGCCACGTAGGCCCCTGCCAGGGCCCCTAAAATCAGCATCTGAGGCACCGACCAGGATGCCTTTTTCTGCGCCAAACTACAAACGGACTGGGCGATCTCTACAGGTGTTTTCATAGGGAAACGTCCTCCTCAAAAAAAAATAAACAGCTTGACTATTGTATCAAAAAAGTCCTGGCCGGTCATTGAAGAAAGGCTGATTTATGAGTACCTGTAAAAACGCTTATCCTCAAGCGTAAATTTTTAGAGACTACCTTATGGAAACCTCTAAAAACTCACCTTTGAGTCCCCTCGGAGAGATCGTTCCGCCTACGCCCTGTTTCGCCCAATCGTATACTCGACCTGCCTGTTTCGTACGAACCGCCTCGGAGGGCA
>NZ_FXBB01000047.1 GCF_900177735.1 Dethiosulfovibrio salsuginis
AAAGCCATATCGGAGGTTTCATGGAGCGCGGTTCAGAACGATGCTGGAGTATAAAGCCCTGTGGTACGGCAGAGATCCGATAATAGCTGGGGCAAATTATGCCAGCTCCCAACTGTGCTCTGAATGTGGCTATAAAAACCCACTGGTAAAGGATTTAGCCCTAAGGGAGTGGGTATGTCCAAGCTGCGGCACACACCACGACAGGGACGTAAATGCGGCACAAAACCTACTGAAACTAGCGCTGCCCACCGAAATTAGCACGGCAGTGTAGCTTTGGTACTCACGAGGTCGGAACGACCTTCAGAGCCTGGGGAAACTTGTCTCGTTAGAGATATTGGCCAGGAAGCCCCCCCCCACTTCTATAAGTGGGGGTAGTTCACAATCCCATGTAAAACATCACAAAAGATATCGATATGGCTCCCATGCCTAAGCAGTATTTCAGGGCAGAACTGAAGACGCCATACTTTTTGTTTGCGATAAGTTTAGCCGCAAAGCCCACCGAGGTTCCCGCGGCCAGCACAAGGACGCTGTGTCCAAGTGAGTAGAGAAGCAGAAGCAGAACGCCGCGTCCTATATTACCGCTTCCAGCGACTATGCTCAACAGCACGACGAGGACTGGCGTGGCGCAGGGAGATGAGAAGAACCCCCCTAAAATCCCTGCTATGAAGGCTCCAACGTACCCTCTTTTTGTGTTCTTAGAGAGAAGGTGCGTTGACGGAAGAAAATCGAAAATGCCCATTGTCTGTAGGCCCATTAGCAGCATAATTATACCGAGAGCGATGTACCACCAAGGGGATGACGTTCCCATCAGCTTTCCCAGCATGGATGCGGCGATCCCTAGAGAGGTGAAGGTCAGCGCCATGCCGATGGAGAATACAGTAGAGAGGGCGAACCCCCTACGTGGATCGTTGGAGCTAGTTCCCCCCACGTAGGCGATTACAAGGGGGACGCTCGTCAGAGCACAGGGCGTTATAGAGGTGGCTATCCCGGCCAGTAGGGCGAGGAGCGGAGCGAGAGCTGTGCCGGACTGTATGGATTCCGAGAGGATCGCGAGCCATCCGTCTATCATTCTACGCCCATTTCCTTCAGCGCCATGAGGAGTTGCTCCTTAGTCATACCGCCCTCGTGGAGGGTGAAGATATGGGTATTCGTCTCCCTCGTGGAGTACATTTGCATCGGGACCCCTATTGATTCGGAGGGGATATAGGGTTTACCGTCCTTGTCAAAAAAGAACTGTGTCGGAATGGCCCTTAGTGGGTATCCTTCCGCTAGATTACGATATTTCCAGACATCTACGAACCTGACGATTGCCTTCCCCTGTAGTGTCTCGTTTAGGTCCTTTAGCACAGGGGCCATCTCTTTACAGGGAAGGCAAGAGTCTGCTCCAAAGTCGATGATGATCGGTAATCCGTAGGATTTTAGCTTTTCGAGGTCAAGTTCTTCCGTCACGTAGAGAGCAAAATCGGGATTTTGTTGAGAATCGTTAGAGGCTATTCCCTGAAGTTCCTCTTTTTCGCGGTTCTTTATTAGCCAAATTCCACCTAAAACCACGGCGATTAGAAGCACGGCCATTACTTTAGTGTAGGGTCTGGGATTCTGATCCATTTGATTTGATCATCCTTTGCTTGGTGTCTTTGGTTACTCGATAAAATAATGAGAACCATCCAAAGAGGGGGCGAAGGAAAAAAACTGTCCTCCGTCCCCTCTGCTGCTCGTCTTTGCGGAATGTCGCTTTTACTATTTAAACCAGTGTTGGGTTCTGAGACAGAAGCGGACCAGCATGAGCATTACCGGGACCTCTATAAGCACTCCAACTACCGTAGCCAGGGCCGCCCCGGAGGAGAGGCCGAAGAGCATGGTCGCAGTGGCGATAGCGACCTCAAAGTGGTTGGAGGCCCCTATCATCGCCGCAGGAGCGGCGTCCCTGTAGGATAGCCCTATGAACTTGGCTGCTCCGTATCCCAGTGCGAATATAAGCACCGTCTGGATGAACAGGGGAATAGCGATCCACAGTATAGTCATGGGGCTTTTGACGATTACCTCTCCCTTGAAGGAGAACAGCAGGACCAGGGTCGCCAGCAGGGCCACTATGGTGATCGGTGTCAGGACGTGGAGGAACTTTTCCTCAAACCACCTCTTGCCTTTGGTCGCCAATATCCATTTTCTGGAGAAATATCCCGCCAGAAGGGGCAGGGCGACGTAGATCCCTATGGAGAGGAGCAGTGCCTGCCAGGGAACCGGAAGCCTCCCCACTCCTAGGAGGAAGCCCCCCAGAACTCCGTATAGCACCAGCATGGTCAGGGAGTTTATGGCCACCATGACCAGGGTCAGGCCGTCGTTGCCTTTGGAGAGAAATCCCCATACCAGCACCATGGCTGTGCATGGGGCTATCCCCAGCAGAATGGTCCCCGCCAGATAACTCCTCCAAAGGGGAATCTGGAGCATCTTTATCCCCTCCGACATGACCACCGTCCCCGCCCCGTGGGATGAGCCTACGGCCAGGTCGAGTCCGAAGGGCATCTTCACCAGGTCCATAGCGTCGGGGCCGATAAAGGCCTTAAAGGCAAAGCCCAGAAAAAACAGGGCTATTCCGTACATAGTGAAGGGCTTTATGGCCCAGTTTATGAACAGGGTCAGCCCCACTGGTTTGGCGCTCTTTCCGGCCTTTATGACCTCGTTAAAGTCTATCTTTACCATGATGGGGTACATCATGGCGAACAGGCATATAGCTATAGGGATGGACACCACCGGTGCGCCGTTTACGGTGATAGCCATTCCGTCCAACGTCGACGCCAGGTTCGGGGCGACCTTTCCCAGGGCTATCCCTCCCAGGATGCACAGTCCCACCCATAGGCTCAGGTATCTCTCGAAAATCGATATTCCTTTTGCCATTTTCTCTCTCCTCTCTCCAGCGGATGGGGCCTAAACTAGCAACAATCTCCTTTACAGCAACAGCCCGACTTCATGGATTTTATAGACGGCAGGTAGGCGTCTATTATGGCCTGAACTTCCTCCTTGCAGTCGCACCGGTCGCCCTGACCGGAGGCCGCCGCTATGACCTCCTCCACCGTCTCCGCTCCAGAGGCCAGGGCTTTAACCACGTCTCTTTTCGTCATGTTGCAGCTTGCGCATACCACCGTATCCTGAGGTGCTTTTTTCCAGTCTTCCATTCTACTTATCCCCCTTAGATGTTATTCACTATTTCCGGTAGCCCTTCAACGAAGGCCTTTATCTCGTCTCTGACCTTTCGGTAGAAGCCTAACGCCTCTTCCTCGTCCTCGGTCTCCTTCGCCATGGCGGGGGGATCCTCAAAACCCGAGTGGATCGTCTTCGTGTCCCCTGGAAACACCGGGCAGGTTCCTTTTGCCCTGTCGCATACCGTTACCACCAGGTCTATCGGGGAGTCAAAAAACTCGGTGACGCTTTTCGATCTGTGTCCCGATATATCCACCCCAGCCTCGGCCATCACCGCGATTGCCCTAGGGTCCAGACCGTGGGGAGCGGATCCCGCAGATAGGGCCTCGAATCGGTTTCCCCATATGTGGTTGGTCCAGCCCTCGGCCATCTGGCTCCTACAGGAGTTGCCGGTGCAGAGGAAAAGTATAGTCGGTCTCTCTCTCATCTCTCAAACTCTCCCTTCTATGGTAGGTCTTCAGTCGAGCACTCTCCGTCTGTGCATGTACTGAACTCCATCTGAAGCGTCACATGGGCTATGGAGAAGCGGTCTTTTATATCGGCAATTAGACGAGCCAGGACGATATCGGTTCGTGATTTTGCCGATTCGGATAGCGTTACATGGGCCTCAAGAAAAAGGTCAGTCCCGTCGGTGGTCCATATATGAATGTGATGGGCATTCACGACGTCGCTGTTTTCCTGTATTGTAGCTATGATCTTGTCGACCTCTACCCCGCTTGGCGTCCCCTGCATGAGAATGTTTACAGATGTCTTTAACAGAGGCCATGATTCATAAAGGACATACGCTGACACCATTAATGTTAGAAAAGGGTCAATCCAGTACCATTCATGGAACATGAGGAGAATTGCCGCTACTACGACGCCGACGGAGGAGAGGGTGTCCATAACGATATGAAGGTACGCTGAACGTATGTTGAGGCTGTTTTTGGAGTCTCTATGGAGTAGCCAGGCGGTGGCTAGATTGCCTAGGAGTCCTATAACCGCAACGGCAAGCATGACCTTACCGACCACAGGCTCTGGGTGGAGGAACTTTCGTACCGCTTCGACCAGCAGAAAAAGCCCTATCCCGACCAGAGCTACAGTATTTACAAGCGAAGCAAGGACCTCTGCACGCTTAAATCCAAACGAATGTGATTTTGTCCGCTTTTTCCGAGATATTCTCCTCGCCAGCCAGCTTATCCCCAAAGACGATGTGTCAGAAAGATTGTGGACGGCGTCGGAGAGCAGTGCAAGGCTGTTCGATAAAACGCCCCCTATTATCTCCGCCAGGGTTATAACAAGGTTTAACGTAAGAGACAGCAGCAGTCTACCATCTGTAGTCTTGGGAGATACTTGCGAATGGTCATGATGTTCCGATCCCATTATAATACCCCCTTTTCTTAATAACGCTGATCGTCGGAGAGATCGTTCCGTCTGCGCCCTGTCGCCCCATTCGTACTACACGACAACAGGTCGATTATACGGGCTCTGTCGGAACGATCTCTCCAGGGGAATTCAATTCTAACGTGAGTTTTTAGAGATGCCTTTAAGAGGCTTTATATGCAAAGTTTTTTTCTGGTCAATGGTACGATCAACACGCAACATTTCGCTTCCTGAGCGATTCGATAAGCATTTTTACCTACTCGGTATTTTTCCGAAGCCCCTTGACCTTGAGCTCCTAAAACGACGAGGCTAGTATGCTCCTCTTCGATCAGATCCAGGATCGACTCTGTGGGTATTCCCTTTTTCATGGAGATATTTACCGACTCGATGCCCGCCCTTAGGGCCTCTTCTTTCATTTTTTCGAGTCTCTTTTTCTCGATCTCTATAAGGGGTTCTATCTGCTCTGCGTTTGCGACTTTTAAGAGTAGTTCAAGATTTTTATCGTCGTGAATATGGACAAGGGTCAATTTTTTGAATGAATTTGGCTCCCCTGATAGTAGCTCCAGAAGCTTTTCGTACGCATTGATCGCATGGTTAGAAAAATCCATTGCGTTCATCAAGCTTAAACTCTGTTCTTTTGAACAGTTTTTGCCTGAATTACAGGTCATTATGGGAATCGGAGAATATTCAAGGATTCTCAAGGCAGTTGATCCGATCCAAGAAGAAGCCCATGTAGGGCCGTGTCCAGGACCGATAGCTATAACAGAGGCCTCCCATCGATTTGCCTGGCATATTATCTCGTCAAAAGGCAGTCCTGTGGATATTTGAGTTTCTATTTTATCCCCAGGAAGACCCAGCTTAAGCCCGTACTCCTCCAGCTTTGCAGCTATGACATCCTTATCGAAACTGGGATTGATTCTGTCGTCTATAACGTTCAGCAGTAGGACTTTTTCGATCGATTTTAATTTTAAATTGGAGATGCAACTTATCAGATCATCGGGGTTCTGCTTTAGATCTATGGCGATCAAAACTCTCTTAAACATTTTGTCCCCTCCTCTATCTTAGACGAAGTTACCAAAAATGATACCCATGATAGTGGACATCACAACCACCAAGCTGACGTAGACGACGGTCTTTTTTGTCCCTATGACGCTCCTTATTACCAGCATGTTGGGCAGAGATAGGGCCGGTCCCGCCAGGAGAAGGGCTAGTGCGGGGCCCTGTCCCATTCCAGATCCTAGAAGTCCCTGAAGTATTGGAACCTCCGTAAGGGTGGCGAAGTACATAAATGCTCCCGATATGGCGGCGAAGAAGTTTGCCCCGATGGAGTTGCCGCCTACCAAGGACGCGACCCACTGGTTCGGTATAAGGGCCTCGTGGCCTGGCCGTCCAAGGAGAAATCCCGCCACCAGCACTCCACCAAACAGCAGGGGCAAGACCTGAAGGGCATAGCCGAAGGTGGAGTCCATCCATTCCTGTCTCTCGTCCTTTTGGAACCAGATCAACGTAGATCCCAGCGTCGAGATAAACGCTGCGGCGGCGATGTACCATTTAACCGAGTATATGCTTTCCCATACCCCCCCTGGGACCTTAGGAGCGGCCCAGTTGGCGAAGACCAAAAAGACCACCATGCTGGCCATATGCCATACGGTCTTCCACAGAGGTCTCTCTGAACCGTCGTCGGGAAGCTGAGCGAACCCCTTCTGGCGCTCCTCCTCCTCGCCACGGAAGATAAAGGCCATACATATTCCGATTAGCACCGAGAACACGACGGCCCCCAAGGCTCTCGCCAGGCCCAGCTTGAAGCCCAGGACCCTGGCGGTGAGTATAATGGACAGCACGTTTATGGCGGGGCCGGAGTAGAGAAACGCCGTGGCGGGCCCAAGTCCTGCCCCTCTTTTGTAGATACCAGCGAAGAGGGGAAGCACGGTGCAGGAGCACACGGCCAAGATGGTCCCTGACACCGCCGCCACCGAGTAGGCGACCCATTTTTTAGCCTGAGCTCCGAGGTATTTCATGACAGCCTGTTGGCTGACGAACACGCTTATGGCTCCCGCTATGAAAAACGCCGGCACTAGACAAAGTAGGACGTGCTCCTGGGCGTACTCGTGGAGCATCGCCAGAGCCTCGACCGCACCGGAACGCACACCTGCGGAGTCCGCCGGAAGCCAGTAGGCCAGGGCAAACACCCCTAAAATCCATAGAAATTTGCTTTTATCGCTCACTTAAAGTCCCTTCTTTCCGTCTAAATAAGCTATGAACGTGACAAAAAAGCCACGTTCTTTATCCACAAAAAGGCCCCCGGGGGGGCCTGTCTCTATAATGCCTCCGAGATCAGCTTTTTGACGGCCAAAGGAGTGGGAATTTTCCCCACGGAGACGACCTTGTCGTTGACCACGAGCCCTGGTGTTCCGGCGACGCCGAACTCCATTATCTCCGAGATGTCGGTAACCTTCTCCAGAGAGTACTCCAGACCCAGCTCTTTTGCCGCATCCTCCGCTAGCTCTGTGAGCTTTTTGCACTTTGGACATCCTGTTCCCAGTATCTGAATCTTAACGGTCATTATAGTTACCTCCCATTAAAAAATAGGTCCACATAGACCTGAATCGATGCACTCTATCATGTCCAACACGCAACATAGACTCACGGAGTAGAATATCCACTGGCCTTCCTTCCTGTCCCTCAGCACGCCGGCGTCCCTCAAGATCGCCAGATGTTTGCTTACGGTTGTCCTGTCCGAGTCGAACCACCGAGCTATCTTGCAGGCGCATTCCTCACTGTGCCCCAATCGTCGGACGACCTCAAGCCTCAGAGGGTGGCTCAACGCCTTGAATATAGCCACGGTTCCGTCTTTATCCACCATAGGACGCCTCCCCCCTATGTGGCGATTTTACCACGTGGTCTTTTTTGACGCAAGCTGAAAAATCAAGAGTAGAGAATCAGGCTAGAGGCTAGCAGCACCCGCAGGAGCAGCCACAACCTGGTGAGGTTTCATCGTCATCAGCTTCATCTTCGATTCCATCGATAAACCGACAGATTGCGTCCTTTGTTTTGTCGATCTGGTCTCTTTTAAGGTCGAAGTTAGGTTTTTTTTCTATATCCAGGTCGGTGACTACCAGGTAGTTTTTTATCGGTATGCCCTCTTTTTTGAATATTGCCTTTGCGCATCCCACCGGACATCCGTCCACAACCACCGTCTCGAGATCCTTTGCTGACTGTACGAAACCAGAGAGCCCTCCTCCGATCGCTGCAAGGCATGAGAGCTTGCCCTTCCCCTCCTGGGTGAGCTCTATGGCGGCCTGGTTGGCGATCTGACCCACGTTGGAGCCTCCCGAACACGACAGTATCATGACTTTATTTCCCCCTGTGCAACAGCTTTCCGACATGATTTTATTCCTCCTCTTTATTTTTAACGGTGTTTATGTGGCGATATTACCACCTATTTTGTTGCCCTGCAAGTGATTTTTTGTGCTAACTCGATCATAAGACCAGGTTGCAAAATACTCTCGATCTGGGATAATATTTTTGTCTTTTTACGACGACGCAAAAGATCTGGTTAGGATTTTTTTAGGGGGAGGGGTTTTTTCGTGAGCAGAGTAGAGCAGGTCATAAAGGAGAGGTGCGAGGTCTATCCCGACTCGCCCTGTCTTTTTTTCGAGGGTGTTACCTGGACCAGGAGGGAGCTGGACCAGGCAGCGGATCGGTGCGAGGCGTCCCTTGTTTCGGCCGGATTTACCGTAGGACAGAGGTTGGTCACCATGATGCCAAACTGCCCGGCGGTCCTGGCCCTGTCCATCGCGGTGTGGAGGCTTGGGGGGACCGTCGTCCCACTGAACGCTAAAGCAGGTCGAGAACTGTTGGGGGCGGCGCTGGGGCTTCTCGATCCCTTCGCCGTTATGGTGATGACCGGCATGGAGGAGTTGGCATCCGCCATAGAGTCTCAGGGGGTTCCTGCGTCGGTGGTGTCCCCGTTTGGCGAGATTACCCCCTTTTCCGGCAGGACTGGGCTGCCCGAGAGCGAGGATCTTGCGGTTATATTCGCCACGTCCGGGACGACTGGGATGCCAAAGGCCGTCCCTATCACCCACCGAAACCTGTTGAACAACATCTGCACCGTAAAGGACCACGTTACCACCCTCAGGGAGGACGGCGAGGACATAGCCCTGAATGTGCTCCCCAACTTCCACACCTTTGGGTTCTGCCTTTCCGGGACTTTGCCTCTGGTCCTTGGCTACCCCCAGGTGATACTTCCAAGTTTTCTGCCTCCGGCCAGGACCGTGGAGGCGATCTACTCCCATAAGGTGTCGGTGATAATCGCCGTGCCGACCATAGTCGCATTGATCTGCGAGGTAGTGGCTAGGTCCAACATGGCCCCACCTGATAGCCTTAACATGGTGGTCTGTGGTGGTGCTCCTTTGGACCTCAGGCTTCACCAGAGGGCTGAGAGGTTGCTGGGTGTCCCGATCCACGAGGGATATGGCCTCACCGAGTGTTCTCCCGTGGTGGGAGCCGCCCACGACAGGGCCGGTTTTAGGCCAGGGCAGATAGGTCCAGTCATGGAGGGCTACGAGATCCAGCTGAGGGACAGAGAGGGCAAGCTCCTAGAGGGAAACGAAGGGGTCCTGTGGCTAAGAGGTCCCTCTGTGACGTCGGGATACTTCAGAAGCCCTGAGGCAACGGCACAGCGTTTCGATAAAGACGGATGGTTTAACACCGGCGACGTGATTCGTTTTGACGAGGACGGATACTTAACCGTCCTGGATCGGGACACGGACATAATCATAGTGGGAGGTTTCAACGTATATCCACAGGAGGTCGAAAACGTCCTGGCGTCCTTCCAGGGTGTCAAGGAGGCGGCGGTGGTCGGGACGCCTCACGGTCTGAGTGGAGAGGTCCCCAAGGCCTTTGTCGTCCTCCAGGAAGGGGCCTCGGTGGAGCCCAGAGATTTGATCTCATTCTGTAAGGAGAGGTTGAGCCACTATAAGGTCCCCAGAAAGGTGGAGTTCGTCGAGGAGCTTCCCCGTTCCGCCATAGGAAAGGTTCTAAGGCGAACCCTGAGGGATCTAGAGAGAAGCCGCTTCGCTGGCAAAAAAGCCTAAACAGGGGCCCAGTTGATCCCGATTGGATCGATTGGGCCCCTGTTTTGATCCTATCCGTCCATTGATCTGCTTACGGTATGGACTGATAATAACCTTCAGTATGAGAGGGGGCGTTGTATGTTGAAGATACGTTTTTCCGTCGCTCGTAAGGTGGGGCTCGCTATGGTCCCTATACTGCTTGGGTTGGCCGTCGCTGTAACCATCCCGGCCTGGAGGATGTTCTCCGACGTGTTTGTGGAGCAGGCCGAGGATCAGGCAAGAATGGGCGCGATGGGGCTTCTTGAGACCATAGAGTCCGAATCGATCAGATATTTTAGAAGCAGGGAGCGCCCTTTCCCTGTCCTCTTCTGTTGCCGCCCTGGAAGGTCTCGCTGGAGTTCCTCATGTCGAGCCTGGCCTTGGAAGAGGACCTGGCCATCTCTAGCCTCAGGTCCACCCTCTTTTCCGCCAGTGCCCTAAGGTCCGCTTCCGACGGCGATCCGGTCATGGCCTTGTGCATGTCGTCCCTGAGGGCCTCCATGGACTTCCTGTGGTCATCCCTGGCCTGTCTTATAGCGTTCGACGCAGGGCCTCTGCCGCCCCAGTCCTGTCTGTTGCGGGGGCCATCCATATGTCTTTTCTCAGCCAGAGCCCTCTGGTCCTGGTCCAGTAGCCCGTAGAGCTCTCTGTGGTGCTTCATCCTGCTGACCTCAAGGGATATCATCTTCTCCCTGAGCTGGGATACCGAATTTTCGTCCACAGATCTGCCAGCGGAGAGGTCGTAGCGATAGTCCCTGAGACCCCAGGTCACGTCCTTGAGGGCCTGTCCGTTGGCCTTGTCCCAGTTCTCCTGGGCCTCCGATACCGCCAGCTTCTGCTTCGCCGACAGGCTCAGACCGTCGGCCCACCGGCTCATATCTCCCTGGCCCATTCCACGCTCCATGTTGTGATGCCTACTACCCTGGCCCTGGCCGTTAGAGGGTTTGTGTCCCCATGCCTCTGCTCCCTGTGTGATGCTGCCGAGTGCCAGTACCGCCGCAGTGATCGCTATAGCTACAGATGTCTTTTTCATGTCATATACCTCCCGATTTTTTTTAGGGGGAACCTGATGCTCGCCCCGTCTTCGTCTCTGTGGCCCTATTCTAGCCCGGGGTAGGTCAAGGTGCCTTACAGGGGAGGTAAAGTAATGTAAAGGTATAGGGGGAATGTTCCTCCAGAAAAAGGGGAACCCCCCTGCACAGCAGGGGGGTGATGGGGAAAGACAGTGCGTCCTATCCTATCAGGACGCCCAGGAAGGGCAAAAAAAGGAGACGCCCCACTTGAGGACGTCTCCGAAAAGAACAACGGATACACCGTATCGAGACGCGTCTCGACGGCGCTTCGCCGATCACCCCGAGTCCTCGCAGGGATCATGGATCTTCAAATTCAGGCCGGTATCCTGGCTTCCCTCATCCGCTTTCGAGCCTTCCCGGGTTTCCCCAGTGGTATCTCGAAGCGTCAGGTACACAGTGGCGGGTCCGCGCCGGATTCTAACCGGCTTCCCAGACACCTGAACTCGATCAATCTACGAGTAGCATTATACCCCCCTTTCTTGCTACGTCAACCCCCTCAGATAGCTCAGGTAAAGAAATGTCAGGCCGGATGCGTTTTCCCGTTGGGCAGGCTAAAATGTATTAAGGGGGTGTCTGAATGGACAGAATTCTGGTTGTTGACGACGATAAGGAGCTCGCTGAGCTTCTATGTGAGTACCTCACAGGAGAGGGCTTTAAGGTGGATATCCGTCACGACGGAAAGTCCGGCAGCTCCGAGGCCCTTTCGGAGCGATTTGATCTGGTGGTTCTGGACGTTATGTTGCCTGGACAGAACGGTTTTGACGTCCTCAAAGAGATAAGAAAGACTTCCTCCGTGCCGGTGGTGATGCTTACAGCCAAAGGAGACGAGGTCGATAGGGTCTTAGGTCTCGAGATGGGGGCGGACGATTATCTCCCTAAGCCCTTCAGCCCTAGGGAGCTTCTGGCCCGTATCAGGGCTGTCCTGAGAAGGCAGGGCGGTCAGGGGGACAAAGAGCGGCTTGCGGTGGGAGACCTGGAGATGGTGGTTCCCTCGAGACAGGTGTTTTTGGAGGGAATCTCCATTGAGATGACAGCCATGGAGTTTCGGCTCCTGGAGACCCTTCTTCGTTCCGTGGGAAGGGTGATATCCCGGGACGAGCTTTTTAGCAAAGTCCTGGAGCGGTCCAGCTCTCCTTTCGACAGGAGCCTGGATATGCACATAAGCAACCTGAGAAAGAAGCTAGGGGCACATCGAGACGGCTCGGACAGGATCAGGACCATCAGAGGAGAGGGCTACCTTTATGCCGCCCCTGTTGAGTAGGCTGTTTCCCAAAAAAGGGGCCCTCTTCGGTCGGATATTCGTCGGGTTTATGGTCTCGGTGGCGGTGGCTTCGCTGCTTCACGTTATCCTTACCGCCCTTATGGCCCGATGGGGCCTTCTGGACCTGTCTCTCCACGGAAGGCTGAGGCAATCTTTGCTAAGGGAGGCTCCTGGACTGATAGGTCTTTACGAGGACCGTGGTGGGGATGCTCTGAGGACAGCTCTAGATGAGCTTCGGGAGAAGAGAAAGATCATGGCGGTGGTTCTGGACGATTTAGGAGGTCCTCTGGAGCCAGCAAGGGGGAGAAAACATAACCTGCCCGACAGAAGGGCACCTTCGTGGATGGCCTCTCTCCCCGCTGTTACCGAGGCTATAAGGTCCCATAGCGGTAAAAACTATATAGTCACATTTTTTGCCCTTCCAGGAGCTCTCCCTCCAAGGGATCGATTTTACCTGTCCCTTGGATGCTATCTTCTGGCCTTCCTGGTCGTAGGAGGGGTGGTCAGCTACTTTTTGGCGAGACAGATATCCCGTCCTCTGGAGGCCCTCAGCAGAGCTTCTATCTCTCTAGCCTCCGGTGATCTGTCGGTGAGATCCCGTAATATAGCCGTTTTCTCCGACGACGAAATCGGCCAACTGGCCAGTAACTTCGATTCCATGGCGGACCACGTGGACAGGACCATCACCGGCCAGAACCGGCTTCTAGGGGATATCTCCCACGAGCTTCGCTCTCCTCTGACCAGGCTAAATCTGTCGGTGGAGCTGTTGAGGGGAAAGGTATCTCCCGAGTTAGGCCCTTTGCTCGAGAGGATAGAGAGGGAGTCGGAGAGGATGAACGGCATGATAGGCGATCTTCTTGGGCTGGCCAGGCAGGAGGGAACCTTCCATGGAACGATGGAGAGATGTTCCTTAAAGGATCTGTTGGAGACGGTGCTGAGGGATGGCCGGTTTGAGGCTAGATCCCAGGGAAAGGACGTGGTCCTCATCTCTAGCGCCGATGTGCAGGTCTCAGGAGATCAGGCTGGCCTCGCCAGCGCCCTGGAAAACGTGGTGAGAAACGGCATAAAACACACCGCAGTAGGGTCCTCCGTAGAGATAGAGGTCTCTCAGGAGGATCGTGAGGTGACCATAGCGGTAAGGGACAGAGGTCCTGGCGTTGCGGAGGGCAACCTTGAGGCCATATTTAGGCCCTTTTTCCGGGAGGATAGCTCCAGGGACAGGGAATCCGGCGGAGTGGGCCTTGGGTTGACCATAACGAAAAGGGCGGTAGAGGCCGCAGGAGGTTCTGTCGTGGCCGCTAACCGCCCAGAAGGTGGACTTACGGTGGAGATAAGGCTAAAGAAGGCGAACTTCGTCTCCTACGGAGATAGCTCCTCCCGATAGGACCTTGAAAAAAAGCCCTCTGGTCGGCATAATACAGTCGCCGGTGGCGTGATATATCTCGCATCTATGGTGGCACGTTTTCCCTATCTGGGAAAGCCCCAGGACCGACTCGCCGATCCCAATTCTGTCACCTATGGCGAGGCTGGAGAGGTCTAGCCCCTCTACGATGAGGTTCTCTCCGAAGCTCCCGGGCAATATGTCCGGGAGCTTTTTTGCCATAGGTTCTATGTCTTCCTCCATCAGGACGCTGATCTGCCTGTGGCCGAAGCCCATATGGCCGTCGCCCTCAAGGCCCATTCCCTCGACCAAGGTACCGGTGTCCACGTTTTTCTTAACCGTCCCGGTGGAGGGGGACAGGCAGACCGCCGTCAGTTTACCGGTCATGTCCTAAACCTCCCGACAGGGTAGGGCCTCCCCTATCCGCTTGTATAGCAGGAGGGTGAGAAAGGATACGATGGTTCCCTTCAGGATATTGAAGGGAACGATCCCCCAAATCACCAGGGACGGAACGTCGGTTATGAGCGGTATGACCGACGACGATAGCTCTATAATCCTATCTAAAGGGACGAAGTTGGAGTAAAAGGGCAACAGTATAAAGGCGTTCGTCAACGCCGCGGTGATCGCCATGGATATCGTTCCTGTAGCCAGGCCTATCAGGGCCCCTCTTTTGGTCCTTTCCCGTCGGTATATTATCCCAGCCGGAATCACCAGGGCACTGCCCATTATGAAGTTTGCCAGCTCCCCTACTCCACCGGTGGAGGTGGAGATAGAGTGAATGACGTTCTTTATGGCCTCTATCATCACCCCTGTTCCAGGCCCGAAGGTGAAGGTCCCTATCAGGGCGGGAAGGTCGGAGATATCGAGCTTCAGAAAGGCCGGGAAAATCGGCAAGGCTGTGTCTACGTACATAAGGACCGCGGCCATAGCGGACAGGAGGGAGGTGCATACCATTTTTCTGGTGGTGTATACTCTTCTGGTTGCCTCCAATACATCTCATCCTCTCTATATGTTTGGATAGAAAAACGGGCTAAAGCCCATAATATCACTGTGCTTTGACCTTGGAAAGGGCCTTTCGCCTTAAGATTTATCGGTTTTTGGCTTTCTTTCCATGCGTCGATGGTCACGTAGCGGTATAATCGACCTGTCACGATGAAAGTTCCTTTGGAAAAGGAGATTTTTACATGGATCGACAGGATGCTCTTAAACAAGTCATAGAGAGGGTTCAAAAGGACTTAATCGATAGTGTGAAAACCGTCTCCGACTTTCGGAAAGATGAGCTCACCCGGCTGGACTCTATAAGAAAGGAGCTCAAGCAGGTGAGGGAGGAATTAGCTACGGTCATAGAGGAGCTCGACAGCAGCACTAAGGCCTACTTTTCCGCAAGGGCGGATCTTTCTCAGATAGTGAGGAGCGGTGGCGAGGCGGAGCAGAGGGAAGCCTACGAGAGGGCGGAGGGCTTCATGCTGGCAAAGGCCGGTCTATCGGAGAGGGAGAAAGGTCTGAGGAACATGCGGGATTACCTGGAGAGGGACGAAAGACGGGTGGCCGCCCAGGTGGAGAGAAGCGATGCGGTGGCCACCAAGTTTCGCCTCGCCCTGGACGTGGTGAACGACGAGATCGAGGCAGGAGGATCGTCGAAAAAAGACGGCCTTTCCCTGGCTTATGGTCTCGTGGAAAGGGAGAGCCGAAGCCTGGCAAGGGAGATCCACGACGGCCCCGCTCAGAGGTTCGCCGGTGCCATGATGTCCCTCGACTTTACCCGTCGTCTGATGGATCTCGAGCAGTACGATAGGGCCTGTCAGGAGCTGAGTAAGGTCAAAGAGCAGATGACCGAGACCATGGACGAGATAAGGTCTTTTCTGTTTCTCCTGTACCCCAGGGATATGGAGGACGGTCTTGACGTAGCCTTAGTTCGTCTAGGCGATTCGATGTCCCAGAAATACGGGGTTCCTATTGGGGTGAAGTCCTTTGGCCCTATAAAGTCGGTCCCCGAGTTCGTTGGTGCCAACGTCTATAAAATAGTCCGTCAGGCTTTGGGAAACGCCCTTTTAAAGGGGAACCCTGAGAGGGTAACGGTGATGTTGTCGGTCCGTTCCGACAGGCTTTTCGTCAAGGTTATGGACGATGGATCGGGGTTTGACGTCGAAAAGGCCAAGGAATCCGCAATAGCACGAGGCTCCTACGGTCTGGTCTCCATGGAGGAGAGGGCCAGGCTGGCAGGAGGGGAGCTTAAAATAGAGAGCGTTTTAGGCCAGGGGACCATAGTCTCTCTGGAGGTTCCTTTAAGGGGTGATTTGGACCGTGACTAGTATAAAGGTTATGGTGGTAGACGACCACGAAATCTTCAGGACAGCTCTTGTGAACATAATCGGTCTTGAGGAGGATATGGAGGTCGTAGGGGAAGCCGGTGACGGTCTGGAGGCCCTAGCTCTGTTGGAGACGGTGGCTCCCGATATCGCCCTCGTGGACGTCACTATGCCCAGGATGGGTGGGGCGGAACTGGTAAGGCAGATGGAGAGCCGAGGGATAGGTCTACCGGTGGTGGCTCTGACCGCCATGGAGGACGAGAGAAGCGTCCTGGAGCTGTCCAGAGCTGGGGTCAGAGGATATATCCTTAAGACCTCCGGGTTTGACGATCTGGTGAAGGCCATAAGATCGGTGTTCCATGGAGGAGACTACGTCGACCCTAAGGTGGCCTCCAAGCTGCTCAGCGGTTTCTCCAAACACAGGGATAAAGGGGACGTTTTCGACAGGCTTTCGGACCGAGAGCTGGAGGTCCTTTTCTGGCTCTCCCAGGGACTAAACGGTCAGGACATAGCGGAGAGGCTCTTTCTCTCCGACAAGACGGTGAAGAACCACATAAGCCATATTTTGTCTAAACTTGAGGTCTCCGACAGAACCCAGGCGGTCTCTCTGGCCTGGCGATCTGGCCTAGCCGCAAAATCCCCGGAAGAGTTCAGGCGATAGAGATAGCCTCTATCGCCTGAACTCTTCGTGTTTTAAAGGGTATCTCTAAAAAATCTAATCCTCGGAGAGATCGTTCCGACGTAGCCCATTTGAGCCCGTATACTCGACATGCCGTCGTGTAGTCGAATGGGGCGACAGGACGTCGCCCCAAGCCGAGGGGGCACAGGACGTGCCCTCCGAGGCGGTTCGTACGAAACAGGCAGGTCGAGTATACGATTGGGCGAAACAGGGCATAGGCGGAACGATCTCTCCGAGGGGACTCGAAAGTGAGTTTTTAGAGGTTCCCTAAAGTTTAAATTTGTCCATGTCCTCTTTTAGTTCCTCTGTGTCTTTCAGGAGGCCCTTAGACCCGGAAGCCATTTCCTCGGCGGTTCTCAGAGTATTATCGGAGGAGCTCTTTA
>NZ_FXBB01000048.1 GCF_900177735.1 Dethiosulfovibrio salsuginis
TCTGAGAGAACCTTGGGGTCGATCGTGTGAAATTTCACAACGACGTTGTCGGGAAGGACGGAGCGGGTCAAATGGCTCTCGAGGGAGCTGTCTCCTAAGATGGCAACGTCAACAAAGATCGGTTGTATCATAAAACCACTCCTTACCTGTCAAGTCGACCTAAAGGGGACCTCTAAAAACTCACACTTGAGTCCCCTCGGAGAGACCGTCCCGCCTGCGCCCTGTCTCGCCCAATCGTATACTCGACCTGCCTGTTCCGTACGAACCGCCTCGGAGGGCACGTCCTGTGCCCCCTCGGCTTGGGGCGACGTCCTCTCGCCCCATTCTACTACACGACGGCAGGTCGAAAATACGGGCTCGAATGGGCTACGTCGGAACGATCTCTCCGAGGAATAGCTTTTTTAGAGATGCCCTAAAGTACGTGAAAACTCGTTCTCTCCCTATGATACCACTGGGTGACAAAAGTGTATCGGTGTTTTCCCCCTGGTTTTTTGGACAGTTGAGCCGGTTCATAATAAAATGGTTCTCGTTTACCGCTTATATGGCGATAGATTCCAGAGGTGAAATATCAGATTGTAACAGGAGGCGGTATCTGTGGGGGAGAACGATTTAACGAGACTTGAACATCCTATCGATTTGCTTATAGAGAGAGATGGAGATAGAGAGGCCCTTTGGTGGGGGGGAAGGTGGATAACCAGGAAAGAGCTGGATCGTGTGGCAAGGGAGAATCAGGGGAAACTGTCCCAGGCCGGTTTTGGCAGAGGACACAGGCTGGTTACCCTGATGCCAAACTGCCCTGCTTTCTTGGCTCTGGCCTTAGCTGTGTGGAGGCTAGAAGGGACGTTGGTGCCCTTGAACCATCGCTCTGGCTCGGAGGTGCTTCTTCCGACTCTGGATCTGGTGGACCCCTTTACGGTGGTCTACGGAGAGGCGGACGTCAAGACCGGCGATCTGGTTGCTTCCTATCCCTCCTCCGTTGTGGATCAAGACGGTGTCCTCCAGGAGGTCAAAGGGGCCCAAGGCAGCGAGGTGACCGATCCCGATTTTGCGGTCATATTCGCCACCTCCGGGACTACCGGCCTTCCTAAGGCGGTTCCCCTGACCCACGGTAACCTTATGGACAACGTCGACAGGTGTTGGGAGTTTTTGGGTTTTTCCCAGGAGGACAGGATCCTCTGGGTCCTTCCGAACTTCCACTCCTTCGGGCTGACCTTAGGGGGATTGATGGGGCTTGTAAGAGGGGCCAGACAGATTGTAGTTCCCCTGTTTATGCCTCCTGCGGCGACCTTGGAGGCCATCCACTCCGGTGGGGCAACGGTGCTTTTGCTCGTCCCCGCTATGGTGGAGTTCATGAAGCGGGCCATTCAGCACGGAGCCCCAAAACCGGAGACCGTCAGAATGGTGGTTACCGGAGGGGACAGGCTGAACCTGGAGCTTGACTCCGCCGCGGTGGAGTTCCTAGGTGTCCCTATCCTCGAGGGCTACGGCACCACCGAGTGTTCGCCGGTTGTGGCGGTAAACAGATGTTACGACAGTAGAAAGCTCGGGACCATCGGTGAGATTTTGCCTGGCTACTCCTGGGAGGTCAGAGACGACTCGGGAAGGGCCGTTGGACCGGGGGAGGACGGCATACTCTGGGTCAAAGGTCCATCGGTGTTCGGTGGATATTACAAGGCACCGGAGATATCCAGCGAAAAGCTCGTAGACCGATGGTACGACACCGGCGACGTGGTCAGGTACGACGAGGAGGGTTATATCACCGTACTCGACAGGGTGAGCGACCTCATCATAGTAGGTGGCTTTAACGTCTATCCTCAGGAGGTAGAAAGGGTCCTGAACCGGCATCCTGCGGTGGCTCAGGCTGCGGTAGTGGCCACCGATCACCCTGTTCAGGGTCAGATAGGCAGGGCCTTCGTCGTCCTGAAGGAAGGGACCTCCGCCACCTCCAGGGAGATGATCTCCTTCTGTAAGGGCAAGCTGGCTCACTACAAAATACCTCGGGTGTTCGACTTCGTCGATTCTCTGCCTATGTCTCCATCGGGCAAGATACTAAGGCGGGAGCTTCGAGGAAGGGATTAGTAAAGCACAGGAGACGGCCAGGTTTACCGGTCGTCTCCTGTGCTTTACTAAAAGGCCTTAAAGCCGACAAAATCCTCTCTGATGGCTAGATATCTCTTTTTAGCGGTCTCCATATGGTTCTCTTCCATCTCTTTGAGCTTTAAAAACATATCCCTGGTCTCGCCGGAGGCCTCTTCAGCCATCCTGCCGTAAAGTTCAGAGGCCCTCATCTCGGAGAGATAGGCAGCAGAGGCTATTCTGAGAAGGCTGGTGACGTCGCCGAAGTCGGAGGTCTGGACCTTGAGCTCCGGTTCCACCACGATATCCGGGTTCCGCTGGAAAGGCTCTCCAAACTGCTTTATGTAAAGCTTCTTTAGCCCTTCCTCGTGTTCCTTTTCCCATTCCGAAAGCTCTAAAAGCTCCCTTTTGAGGTAGTCTTTGTCGGTGTTCTCCGACCAGGCCAGGTAAAACTCGCTTGCCTCCATCTCCGCGTGGATCGCCAGGTTTAAAGATTCTCTCATTCCCACGATTCATTCCCCTCCTTTTATTCTGTCTCCCCTTCAGGACGACAAAGTGGCCCCTATTCTGATGGCGACAGGGATCGTCTGGTCCACTATCTCTATCAGCCGAAACAGGGCAATTCCCGATTTTATGACCTCTGTGTCCGAGGACTTCGCCATCGCCTCTAAGGTGCCTTCCCTCATCAGAGGCAGTTTTTTTCTGGAGGGAGGTACCGACGTGCCAGGCATAAATCTCCTGACAGGGGAGGGGGTGATGTCCTCAAGGATGCTCTCTATGTAGGGAAGAAGCTGTTCCAGTATGCCGTTCATCCTCTCGTCCTGTCCGCAGTTGACGAGCACCGCCAGGTTTGCCGCCTCACTCAGGGACTTCGATAGGTTCAGCAGCTCCCTCTCTATAGGTTGATCCGATATGGACTCATTCTCCTGAAAGAACAGCTCCTCGACGATATGGCCGTTTCTCGCCGCCTGAGCCAGGGCTGAGGTGTCCCCCTCTTTCAATCCTCTCATGGTTCCTCTCAGAGAAGCGACGGTAGCGGTACACATCTGATTTATGAGTGGAGACATCTTCGGTGTGTTGGAACTGGAGGAACATTCTTTTCTCTTTACCTTCAATCTAGGTAGACTGTCTTCGTATCTCATGGCACCACCGCCTTTTTAGGCCTATTTTACATCCTAAAGGGCTAAAATCGAAGGGGTAGCGGCGATAAAAGGGGTCTCTAGGGGCTGACCATCGCTGATCTTTATCCCGTTATCCTTAAGGTGTAAAATGGCATCAAGGTAGAGCGATAAGGAGGGGTTTTTATGAGCAAAAGGATAGGGATCTCCTTCGGCCCTAAGGGGATCGAGGAGAAGGCGAAAAGGATATTAGGGGATAAAGGGGAGATAGTGTGGCTTTCCGAGGAGTCCGATAGGGTTGGGGCTATCGAAAGGTGCGATCTGGTGCTAGGCCAGTTTTTCTCTGAGAAGGAATTCTCCCCTGAGGAATGGGGAGCTCTGGAGAGGGTTCCGGCGGTCCACACCGTTTCCGCTGGGGTGGATCAGGTTCCTGTGGGCCGTCTAGGTGCCCACACCGATCTGTACGCCAACGTAGGAGGGTGGGCCCCTCCTATAGCGGAGCACGTCCTGGCTATGGCCCTGTGTTGTTCCAGGAGGCTCGTTCAGCAGACCAATGACATGGCGTCGGGGGATTTCAAATATCTGGGCTACGGCCTTAAAACCCTTAAAGGCAAGGTCGCCCTTATGGTTGGCTACGGAGGAATAGCAAGGGAGACCGCTAAAGAGCTGTCGACCTTCGGCATGGAGGTCCAGGGGCTGGGTCGATCGGTACCAGAGGACCCTCTTCTGTCCAAAGGCTGGGCGATAGAGGATCTCAAAGCCGCCCTAGCCGGTGCGGAACTTGTGGTGATATGTCTTCCTCTCAACTCCCGGACAAAAGGTCTGTTCGATCGGTCGGTTCTCTCCGCTATGAAGGAGGACTGTATCTTCGTCAACATAGCCAGGGCGGCCATCGTGGACGAGAGGGCACTATACGAGAGGGCGGCGTCCTGTCCAAACTTTCTAGTCGCCCTGGACGTCTGGTGGGACGAGCCTCGGGAGGGCGGCGAGTTTAAGACCGAGACCCCCCTTCTGGAGTTGCCGAACGTAGTGGGCTCCGCCCATAACTCCAACCAGACCGAGATAGCTATGGATCATGCCCTGGAAGTCGCTATGGAAAACTGCGGTCGAATACTCACAGGCGATAAGGCCCAGGGCAGGATCGATAAAGGAGAGTACCTTTAGGGAACCTCTACAAACTCACTTTCGAGTCCCCTCGGAGAGATCGTTCCGCCTACGCCCTGTTTCGCCCAATCGTATACTCGACCTGCCTGTTTCGTACGAACCGCCTCGGAGGGCACGTCCTGTGCCCCCTCGGCTTGGGGCGACGTCCTGTCGCCCCATTCGTTCTACACGACGGCAGGTCGAGTATACGGGCTCAAATGGGCTACGTCGGAACGATCTCTCCGAGGATTAGAGTTTTTAGAGGTGTCTTTAGGTCGCGGCACCTTTGAGTGCATCTCTTAGGGAGGCGATGTGATGTCTTTCCCCGAAGACCATTATCCTGTCGCCTCCCATTATCCTCTGACTTCCTTTAGGGTTGTATATGGCGTCTCCCTCGTTCTTCAGTATTGCCAGAATCGTCACGTCGTAGGCGTTTCTGAAGTCCAGCTCTATGAGGTTTTTCCCCGCCATGGAGGATCCCTCCCATACGGTGATCGTCGAGAAGTCCAGATCCAGCTTTCTGGAGATGACCACCAGATCCATCAGATCGGCCACCGATGGCTTTAGAGATGCCCTGACGAGAGATGCGGCTCCTGCCTCGACGGGGTTTACCACTCTATCTACCCCCGCTTTGGTGAGGACCGATACCGACTTGGCGTCGTTTGCCCTGGCCACGATCCTGATGGACTTGCATATAGACCTGGCGGTGAGGGCTACGTAGACAGTCTCTGCGTCGCTGTCTAAGGTGATTATCAGACCCTTAGCCCTGGCTAGCCCCGCTTTTTCGAGAACCTCCTCCTCGCTGGCGTCGCCGAAAACCATAGGCATCCCTCTATCTCGGGCATCTACCACTTTTTCCTCGTTTTTGTCGATGACCGCGAAGGGGACCTCCTCGTTTACCAGTATATCCGCCACCTGTCTGCCGTATCGTCCCAGGCCGCATATTATCCAGTGATCCTGCATTTTGACTATCCTCCTGTCGTGTCCTTTGCCTAAAGAAGATTTCAGATGGTGGCTGAAAAAATTCTGGCTGACTATGCCTATGGCGTATCCAACGGTGCCCAGACTGGCGGCTATAAGAAGGGCGAGGAATATCTTCTCCGGCCCCTCTATCCCTGGAGGTGCGCCGTAACCCACTGTCGATACGGTGGTAGCGGTGTAGAATATGGCGTCAATCCAGGAGAGTTGGAGAAAGAACCTCATACCCAGGATTCCTATAATAGTAACGGCGGAGATCCAACCTATAAGATACCGGGTCTGCCTGTCTGTGGACATGAACGTACTTCCCCTTTCGGTGGTGTAGAATAGGTTGATCTAGAGGGAACCTCTAAAAACTCACATTTGGGTCCCCTCGGAGAGACCGTCCCGCCTACGCCCTGGCCCAATCGTATACTCGACCTGCCTGTTTCGTACGAACCGCCTTGGAGGGCACGTCCTGTGCCCCCTCGGCTTGGGGCGACGTCCTGTCGCCCCATTCGTACTACACTACGGCAGGTCGAGTATACGGGCTCGAAGGGGCTCCGTCGGGACGATCTCTCCGAGGGTCAGAGTTTTTAGATGTGCCCTAAAACAGGAAAGGAAGGGATCGTCAGTTGAGCTGGACAGTCGCAACCTTTAACGTGAACTCCGTCAGAAGCCGTCTCCCAATTCTGGAGCGGTGGCTCGACAATAATAGCAAACCGGATGTCCTGTGTCTTCAGGAGACCAAGACCCAGGACGAGACTTTCCCCCTGGAGTGGTTCACCGACAGAGGCTACTCGGTGTCCTTCCGTGGGCAGAAAAGCTACAACGGGGTGGCCCTGGCCAGCCTGAAAGAGCCAAGCGAGGTTGTCTTTGGCCTGGTCGACGGCGACCTTCGTCCCTTCGACACCAGGGCCATATCCGCCCGATTCGGGTCACTCTGGGTGGTAAACACCTACGTGCCTCAGGGGAAATCCATCGACCACGACGATTACGGCGTGAAGCAGGATTTTCTCCTGAAGACCGGCTCTATGGTATCGACTATGGCTGAGGAAGGGGAGGTCCTGTGGGTCGGGGATATGAACGTAGCCCCCCAGGAGATGGATCTGACCAACCCTAAGACCAAAGGGAACCACGTCTGCTTCCATTCGGTTATCAAAGAGGTATTCGCCAGGGCCAGCTCCGACCTGGTGGACGTCTTCAGAAAACACAGGCCCGATCCTGGGGAGTTCTCCTTCTGGGATTACCGGGTGAAAGACGCCCTCTCCAGAAACATAGGCTGGAGGATCGACCATATATTGGCGTCTCCCGGTTTAGCCGACAGGTCTCTGGACAGCTGGGTGGACAGAGAGCCAAGATCGTGGGAAAAACCCTCCGACCACACCCCCGTCCTGGCGTCCTTTGAGGGGGTTATCTAGCGGTGCCGAGGCTCAGGGAATTAGGCGTGGAGATCGGTATCATACCTACGGGGCCTAACAACACCATCTGCGACGTGTCGGGGGTCAAGGTGGGCCACGTCACCCTAGACGACGGCCCGGTTAAGACCGGGGTCACCGCCGTAGTCCCCGGAGATGGCAACCTCTTCAGGGATAAGCTGGTGGCGGCCTGTCACGTCATAAACGGCTTTGGTAAATCCGCCGGTCTGGTCCAGATAGAGGAGTTGGGAACCATTGAAACTCCCATAGTCCTGACCAACACCTTTTCGGTAGGTGACTGCCTTAGGGGGCTAGTCCAGTATATGCTCGGTCAGGACGACGGTATCGGCCGCTCCTCCGGTACCGTCAATCCGGTGGTATGTGAGTGCAACGACGGCTATCTCAACGATATAAGGGCCCTTAAAGTGATTCCCTCTCACGTGGCGCAGGCCATAGAGTCGGCCTCCACGGACTTTGAAATGGGCGACGTCGGCGCAGGAAAGGGAATGTCCTGCTACCAGCTAAAAGGTGGCATAGGTAGTGCCTCTCGGGTGGTGGATCTGGACGGCCAGATCTATACGGTAGGGGTTTTGGTCCTATCCAATTTCGGGGAGACCAGGGACCTGCTGGTGGACGGCGTAAAGGCAGGCAGGGCTATAGAGGCCGTACTTTCTCAGGAGGCGTTAAAGGAGCAGGGGTCGATCATCGCCGTGGTGGCTACCGATGCCCCTATGACCTCAAGGCAGCTAAAGAGGCTCTGCAAAAGGGCCTCGGTGGGCATAGTCAGGACAGGGGCCTATATAGGCCACGGAAGCGGCGAAATAACCCTGGCTTTCTCCACCGCCAACAGGGTGTCCCACGACGGCAAGGGCCCTTTATCCCTAAACGTAGTGAGCGATAACTGGTCGAACCGCTTCTTCCGGGCGGTGGTCGAGGCCACCGAGGAATCGGTCCTCGATTCTATGATCTGCGCGAAAACGGTGGAGGGAAGGGACGGCCACGTCAGAAGAAGTCTGGTGGAGTTCCTGGATATCGTGCTTAAGGAGGGTAACCGTTGAACCTTTCGGATATACTTGCCCCTATAACCAAAAAGACCCCCGCTAAGCTCAAAGACCGAGGTATAGCGGCGATGGTACAAGGGGGCTACGGGCTGTGGAACCCTAACGCAGGGAGGGTTATGAGGCTCCCCTTAGGGCAGATGTTGGACTCCAAGCTGGAGACCTCGATTTTGGCCTCGGTGGCCCGGTGGACGCCTCAGATGGTGAGCTGTCCCGTCCCTGAGGGAGCTATGGCCATCGTGGTGAGGCAGATAAAGAGATCCTCCCAGCTTCCGGTGCTCTTCGCCCAGAGGGTGGACGACTACCTCGAGTTTCAGGGGTACGATCTGGATAAAGAGGACGGAGTCGGTCAGGCCATGTCCATCCTTCGGTCCGTAGGCATCGCCCTCGCCGAAAAGGGGCTGTCTCTGAGGAGGCTCGACGAGACGGTCAGGGAGGGAGTCCGCTGCAGACTGGTGTACGCCGGTGAAAAAGGCGACCTAGGCTCTATAGATGGCCTTCGCTGCCGATGTGGCTGGATCGGCGGTCCTTCCTCCTCTATGGCCTTTGGCGGATCTCCCTCCGTCGAGGAAGAGGGGCTCCAGAAGGTCCATACCCCAGGGGTAGGGACTATCGAGGAGCTCTGTGGATTTCTGTCGGTCACCGCGGACCGTACCGTCAAGACCATGTGCTTTGCCGACGAAGATGGAGCACTGGTGGCAGCGTTGGTCAGAGGGGACAGGAAAATCTCCCTGGATAAACTCTCCTTCGCAGTAGGGAAGGACCTCCATCCCGCCTCAGATCAGGAACTGAAGGCCGTCTTAGGCGATCTGGCGGGGTTTTTAGGGCCCATAGGCCTACCTGACAAGGTCTCCCTGTGGGCGGACAGTTCGGTTGAGGGAATTTCCTGGGCGGTTGTGGGAGCCAACGAAAAGGACTATCATATAATAGGGGCCCGGTGGGAAAGGGACTTTTCCTGCCCCGTCGCCGATCTGGCCATGATGGAGCCCGGCGACCTGTGTCCTCTTTGCGGTAACCCTCTGACCTCCGGGACGGCGGTATCTCTGGCGACTTTGGAGCTGTGGAACACCTGGGCCGACGGGGAACCCTCTTTGACCTACGTTGACCAGGCTAACCGAAAGCAGAAGCCCTTTAGCTGGGTCCTTCGGCTGGACATGGTGGCCCTTGAAGGGGCTCTGTTCAGAGGGGATAAACTACCCCTATCGTTGGTTCCCTTTCCCGTTATGATCTGTCCCGACTCGAGGGACGACCTGTCCTCCTCGTCCTCTTTGACCGTGGCTTTGGAGAGAAAGGGTATCCCCTCCCTCCTGGACGATCGTGGGACCGAGGTCGATAGGTCCAGGTCCGATAGCTTTAGCCTTAAGGTGCCCATCTTCTGTGTCCTCCGAGGGGACTCGCTGGAGATAAATAGAGCGGACAAGGACAGCTATACCGTTCCCCTGGAGGAAGGAGTAGACTCTATTCTGTCCTGTCTCAACCTTTAAAAAAAGGAATAGGGGGCTAGGATTTTTCGCCTTATCGGTTATAATAGGGCGACCAAGATCGATACAGGCCTGTCAGGCCTTCCGATTATAAAAAGCTGGAGGAGGTGACAAACATGGGCAAATTAGCTGGAAAGAAGTTGATCCTTCTCGGCGAGAGAGACGGTGTACCCGCTCCCGCCATGGAATCTTGCTTCAAAAACAGTGGTGCAGAGGTAATCTTTGCGGTGACCGAGTGCTTCGTCTGAACTGCGGCGGGAGCGATGGACCTGCAGAACCAGCAGCGCGTCAAAGACGCTGCTGAAAAGTACGGCGCTGAAAACGTTGTAGTCGTACTGGGATCCTCCGATGCGGAAGGCGCAGAGATTTACGCCGAGACCGTGTGTAACGGAGACCCCACCTATGCAGGACCTCTCGCCGGCGTCCCGTTGGGACTCGCCGTTTACGATATTTTCGAGCAGGAAATCCGCGACGAAGCGGACCCAGAGGAGTGGGAGAACCAGATCAGCATGATGGAAATGGTTCTTGAGCCTGAAGCTCTCGCTGAGGCCGTCAAAGGCATCAGGGAGCAGTACTCCAAGTTCACCCTCTAATCTTCAAAAAGACATAAAAAAGCGGAAGGCCTTTAGGTCTTCCGCTTTTTTATGTCTTTCGTTTTATCGTGATAAAAAGATGAAGTTTATGGCCAAAAATGATTCTATTTGCCTCTTGTCCCGTAGCTGTATTCCCTGTTTTGTAACGGATGGCCGTTATAGAATATAGCTACATTGGGAGGTGTTGGTTTCATGAGTATAAAGAGTAAGTTTTTGTCCATGTTCCTCTTTGTCACGGTGGTGGTGGCTGTGATGACCGGTATTACCTACCGAAGAAGCAGCGTCATTCTCACCGATCAGGTTATGGCCGTCGGTGTGGAGACGGTGTCCACTTCCTCCAGGGCTCTGGAGGAGTATATGGCTAAAATTATGGCTATGGTGGACAACAGTGCCCTGACCATCGGTTCCCTGTGGTACGATCCCGTCAATAGAGGTCAGATCCCTATGGAGGATCTTATGGTGGAGATCACTGAACTTAACAAAAAACGGGGAATCCTGTCGGTGTATTTCGGAGCCGAAGGCGATGGGGCCTTCTCCGAAGGGCTTCGGGTCAGGCTCGGCAGTGACTACGACCCTAGAAAGAGATCCTGGTACACCGATGCGGCTGCAAACCCCGGCAAGGTGGTGGTGACCGAACCTTACCTCAGTGCGGACAGCGGAAAGCCCCTTTTCTCCGTGGCTAAGGCGGTTTTTGACCAGGGGAAGCTGGTCGGTGTCTTTGGGGCGGACGTGGCTATGGGTGTTATCACCGACTTCGCCGGAGGTCTTAGGGTCCTTGGGGAAGGCTATGCCCTGCTTTTAACATGCCAAGCGGAATTTCCCATCTTCTAAGCCAAAGGCGAAAGGTGGGGATGGATAGCTTGTCGCCAATAGGCGATAAATCTTGTTTTTTATCTACTCAGTGGTGTAGGATATAAATAGGGTGATGAAGATGCTGCTAGACACAAACAACCATTCAGTAGGGCAAAAAGCGAGGTGAGATCATGCTAAGAGCCTATAAATATCGTATATATCCTAATATGGAGCAAAAAAGCTACTTTGCCAAGTGTTTCGGCTGTGTTCGTTTTATCTATAACAGAATGCTGTCGGACAAGATTGAGCATTATAAAACGACAGGGAAGATGCTGTATAACACCCCAGCAAAGTACAAAAAAGAGTTTGAATGGCTGAGAGAGGTCGATAGTCTGGCTCTTGCCAACGCTCAACTAAATCTGCAAAAGGCCTATTTGAATTTTTTCAAAAAACCAAGTGTGGGATTTCCTAAGTTCAAGTCCAAAAAATCTCATGTAGACACCTATACGACCAATAATCAAAAAGGAACGGTGGCTATTGAGGACGGTCGTATAAAGCTACCTAAGCTTAAATCAAGGGTCAAGATCAAGCAACATCGAACCTTTGAAGGCAAAATCAAGTCTTGCACGATCTCCCATGTGCCGTCAGGGAAATATTTCGTATCCATATTGGTCGATACCGAGGTGGAAAAGCTCCCTGCATCCACGAACAAAGTGGGAGTGGACGTGGGGATAAAAAACTTTGCCATATGCTCTAACGGCGAAACCTACGAGAACCCCAGATGGCTCAAAAGGTCGGAAAAGCGGCTGGTAAAACTACAGAAGGACCTGTCTCGTAAGGTTAAAGGCAGCAAAAACAGACAGAAGGCAAGGCTAAAGGTCGCCAAACTGCACGGTAAGATAGCGGACCAAAGACGTGACTTTTTACACAAGGTCAGCACCGAGATCATTCGCGAAAACCAAGCTATAGTGATCGAGGACCTTAGAGTAAAAAACATGTTGAAAAACCATTGTCTCGCTAAAGCCATATCGGAGGTTTCATGGAGCATGTTCAGATCGATGCTGGAGTATAAAGCCCTGTGGTACGGCAGAGATCTGATAATAGCTGGGGCAAATTATGCCAGCTCCCAACTGTGCTCTGAATGTGGCTACAAAAACCCACTGGTAAAGGATTTAGCCCTAAGGGAGTGGGTATGTCCAAGCTGCGGCACACACCACGACAGGGACGTAAATGCGGCACAAAACCTACTGAAACTAGCGCTGCCCACCGAAATTAGCACGGCAGTGTAGCTTTGGTACTCACGAGGTCGGGACGACCTTCAGAGCCTGGGGAAACTTGTCTCGTTAGAGATATTGACCAGGAAGCCCCCACTTCTATAAGTGGGGGTAGTTCACGCTCAGAGGGAATGGTGGTAGTCGGCGCTGACGATAAGGACACCATGAAGCTCAATCTTCTTAGGGATCAAGTTCCTCCGTCGGTCAAGGATATGGCGATGGACATGACCTCCGGAAGGTCCGGTTACAGGACCGTAGACGACAGAGGGGAGCCGTCGTGGGCCTTTTATCGCTCTACGTCCTCCGGTCTGTCCCTAGCGGTTATATACCCCAATTCGGCGGTGTCCGCTCTGGTCAGGAGCCTGACCTATCGCCTTCTGGTGGTGTCGGTTCTCTCGATCCTGGCCATCTCTCTGGCTATTGCGGTGACCTACCGAGGTATAGACAGGCCTCTTAGGGCGGTGGCCGCCCTCGCCGAGAGAGTGGGAAGAGGCGATCTCTCGGTTGACCTGGAATCGGTTGGCTACAACTGCAAAGACTCCCTTGGGGCCATGATAAAGGCCCTCTCTTCCATGGTTGACGGACTTAAGGGCACCGTTAGGGGCATATACTCTCAGAGCGAGATGATCGCCTCCAGCGCCGAAGGCCTTTCGTCCCTGAGCGACCAGTCCAGCGACGGCTCCGAAAGGGTCCTTAGGTCCATCATGGAGATATCCGCCCTGGCGGAGGAGAACTCCGCCGCGCTGGAACAGACCAACGCCGGTGTGGAGGAGGTTTCGTCGAGCACCACGATGGTGGCCGATTCCTCCGTCCAGGGGGCCGAGGCCGCCGACTCGGCGTCCAGGACCTCTCAGGAAGCTGTCGCCATGGTCGTCCAGGTCATAAACTGAATCAGGGACGTGGAGGGAAAGACCAAGCGTGCTATCGATACCATGACCACCTTGGAGGTCTCGGTCCAGTCCATATCGGGCTTTATCGATACCATAAACTCTATCGCCGATCAGACCAACCTATTGGCCCTTAACGCAGCCATAGAGGCAGCCAGAGCGGGGGAGGCGGGCAGAGGTTTTGCTGTGGTCGCAGAGGAGGTCCGTAAGCTGGCGGAGGAGTCCGCCCAGGCCTCCGGCCAGATAGGCTCCCTTATTGGGGAGTTGCAGTCCAAGACCAGGGAGACCGCCGCCATAAATCGGGAATCCGAGGAAGTCATGGAGAGGACGGTCATAGACGCCGACGGAGCTAGACAGGGATTGGACGAGGTCTTGAGGCAGATGTCTTTGCTCAACGAGTCCATGCAAAACATAGCCGCCTCGGCGGAGGAGCAGTCCGCATCCACCGGCGAGATAGCTCACGCCGTGGATATGGCCTCCAGATCGACCCAGGAGATGGCCGTCAAGGTGGGCTCGGTAAGGGATGGTGCCGAGAGCACGGTCAAGGTGTCCGAGGAGGTTGCCTCCCAGGCGGAGAGGCTCTCCTCTCTGGCCCAGGAGATCAAAAGAGGGGTGGAGCACTTCACGCTAGAGTCCCCTAAAGGTCTCTCGAAGGTGTGAAGGTAAAAGGACAGGAGAGGGCCTAGGCCCTCTCCTGTCAGTCTTTTTTGGTAACCTCGATAATAGTTTTCCCTACGATGTTTTGGCCCTCCTGGTCTTTGCCGTATAGCCAGAAGTCCCCTCTACAGGGTATGGCGCTCTCGGTGGCCTCCCTTACCCTGAACCGGACGGACCATCTACTTCCCTCTTGAGAGAGAGAACCTATCACCGGTTTGGCCCAGGATAGGGAGCTCTGCATTCCCTGCCCGAAGATCATGGTGCTCTCGATTACCGAGCTATCGTGGACGAAGCTTAAGGTTATCTCTCCGTATCGGTCGCCTTTGGTCATAGAGGACAGGTCGGACGACAGCTCCGTCTTAGGCAGGATTTTGTAGAGATACCGGGCCATGGAGGTGGCCTGTTCAGATTTATCGGAGGTCTGGCCTGTGAGGTACATGGCCCCTTTTTCACCGTCCTCCTGATATATGGACAGGGCTTTTTTCGCCACCTCATCGTCCTCGGCGAGCCAGACCCTCTCTACCTGCTCCAGGTGGGCTTTCACCTTTTCTGCCTCTCCGTCGTACTGGCCGTCCAGAAGGGACTGGAGGTCCTGCACCGCCCACCAGGCTAGACCGTCGTCGTAGTCGAAATCGGAGGGGTTAAAGGTAAACTGTCTCTCCAGCGCTGTCGAGCAATCCTCGACGAACTGCTCTTTAGGCATCCCTATAATACCTCCGTACCATGGGACGAAAGGAGAGGTACAGGGCCTTCCTGTGGCGGTCCACAGGGTGTTCAGCTCCGGTCTATCCCTGAACCTTATAACCAACGATTCCAGGGTGGTTCCGGTGCAGATCCTCCTGACCGACGTGTAGTGAGGGGAGAAGTCTTCGCCGTCTCTGATATCGTCGTCGGTGCCGTGATAGTGCTCCCTCAGGATATCCATGACGTCCTGAACGTCTACAGGTCTAGTGGGCTTCGCCGAGAACGGAAGGTCCGAGATCTCCCAGATCTTTCCGGTTATCTTTCTCAGGCCGTGAACGTGGCGGTAGGTGTTACCCGGTCTATTCCTGCTGTCGGGATCCTGGAAGGTGGCGGCGAAGTCGAACTCCCTTTCGTCTCCAACCAACCAGCCCTTCGACTCAGCCAGCTCCACCAGCCCGGGAGAGATGATGAACCTGGGATCGCCTACGACGACCTTGTCGATGGTGTAGTGGTTCGGCATGAAGGCTACCTCGTCGTCGTCGATTCTCCTGGCGCAGTAGTGTTTGCCCATAACTACCTGAATCATCCAGGCCTCGTCTTTGTCCGCTACGGTGTAGCACCTTCCCGATTGGCCGTAGCCGTAGCGGTCGAGGAGGTCGGTGGCTATGGCTACCCCCTCCCGAGCCGAGTTGGCCTTAGCCGCCAGAACCGTCCTGAGTTCGTAGACTATGCCTCCTCCTGAAAGGTCGGGCTCGTTGTCCTGTCTGGAGTCTTGACAGTTATCGCTGGCTATGAAGACTCCCTTTTCGTTCAGGTAGCAGTCCGCTCCCGATTGGCCAGGGATGGTCCTAACCTGGGACCAAATATAGCCTAAGGTGGGCCCTTCGATTTTCACCGACGAAGAACAGGGTTCAAAAGGACCGGTTATCCCTTCCTCCGAGGGGGGGACCAGATGCCTAGCCACCACCGCCCTGCCTGGGTCGTCCTCGTTGTGCCCCACGATGATCTGCCCTGTTGCAGAGGCGTCTTTGCCTACCACCACGCAGGTACAGGCCCAGGATCTTTTCGATAAAGCCAGAACTACCGCCAATACAATAGCCAAAATCATGATCGTAGATATAATCTTTCCCTCCCTGTTGCGTTTAAAAGGGCCCCCCTTGGGAGGCCCTAGGTCGCTTAGTTTTCACTGTAGCTCTCGTGGGTTATCACTAGGGTACCTCTAAAAACTCTAATTCTCGGAGAGACCGTCCCGACGGAGCCCATTTGAGCCCGTATAATCGACATGCCGTCGTGTAGTCGAATGGGGCGACAGGACGTCGCCCCAAGCCGAGGGGGCACAGGACGTGCCCTCCGAGGCGGTTCGTACGGAACAGGCAGGTCGAGTATACGCCTGGGCGAAACAGGGCGTAGGCGGGACGATCTCTCCGAGGAGACTCGAATGTGATTTGTTAGAGATGCCCTTTAGGGTAGTTCCTATTATAGTCGGAGAGTTATCCAAATAGCCATATCCCTAGCGTAGCTA
>NZ_FXBB01000049.1 GCF_900177735.1 Dethiosulfovibrio salsuginis
CTTCAAGATGAGATACCTCATTGCATAAGCAAGTAAGGCGTCCTGTAGACGACAGGGTACATAGGCCGGAGGTGGAAGCACGGCAACGTGTGGAGCTGACCGGTACTAATACGCCGAGGCCTTAACCTCTTTTGGTTTCTCTAGTTCCTATGTCTTGGTGTTTATATTTTGAGAAGGTCCTTGGTGACCTTTGCGGAGGGGGTACACCCGGCTCCATGCCGAACCCGGAAGTTAAGCCCTCCAGCGCCGATGGTACTGCGATTTGCTTCGTGGGAGAGTAGGTCGTTGCCAAGGATCTTTTCTATTGCTTTACTAAAAAGGCCCTGTCTCTAAAGAGACAGGGCCTTCTTCATGTTGTAGAATAGACGTCGATGGGAGGGATTTTATGGCTAGAATAGGGGTTATATCCGATACCCACGGAGACCTTCACTGTTGGCAGAAGGCTAGAGGTCTTTGGGGCGATCTGGAAATGATTTTACACTGTGGAGACGTCCTCTCCCATCCTGAGACTGAAGGATCTTTTTATCTGGCCCAGGAAATTAGGTCTCTGTCTATACCGTTTTACGTCGCTAGAGGCAACTGCGATAGAGGTATGGATCGGGAAAAAATAGGCCGATCCTTTGAACCTACGTTAGAACTGAAATGGATGGGACGATCTATACTGATGGCTCACGGGCACGATTTTTCCTCTGTTCGAGAGATAGCCCTTTTAAGAACCCCCAATATAGTTCTGACCGGTCATACCCATATAGCCTCTCTCGTGAGGGAACGTGGAACTATCTACATGAATCCAGGATCCGCCAGCGCCCCTAGAGGCAGAGATCCTGCCAGTATCGCCATAATAACCGAGGAGGATCTGTCCATAGTAACCCTTGAGGGCTTTATCCTTCACCGTGAAAGATGGTAGTATTAGACTGATGGCTAACCCGGTAAGAGGAGGCGTAAAGATGGTTCAGGATAAAATAGAGAAAGTGAAGATAAACGAAGCGGATATGTACGCAGCTGGGGCTTACAAGGGCAAGGAGAAGATAATCCTGGTCTTCGGGCTTAACGACGAAAACTTTGGTCTGGACGTCCAGGATATCAGAGAGATAGTCAGGGTTCCTCCTATCATCACCAGAGTGCCTAACGCTCTGAGACATATCAAAGGTGTCATTAACCTGAGAGGGACTATCGTGCCTGTGCTGGATATATCTTTGAGGATCGGTGGAAGCTCTAACGATATGTCGAGCGAGTCCAGGATTGTAGTGGTGGAATTCTCCGAGATCCTGTTCGGTATTTTGGTGGATAACGTCAAAGAGGTAAACACCATATACGAGGATCAGATAGAGCAGGTGTCGGACCTTGAATCCACGGTGGATCAGGAGTTTATGAGAGGTGTCGCAAAAATGGAGGACGGTCGTATCATAGTCCTTCTCGACCTTCCCGCCCTTTTCCAGATCGATGCCCTCGTGGGGTACGCCAGGGAAGAGGAGTAGCATAAACCATGCTCCTTGTGGATCTTCACCTCCACAGCGACTGTTCCGATGGTACCGAGACACCGGAAAACCTGGCCTTGATGGCTAGAAGGCATTCTATCGCTGTAGCGAGTCTGACCGATCACGATACGGTGGAAGGGGTGCCGTCTTTTCTGAAAGCCTGTAAAAAGTGGGGAGTTAAGGGCCTTTCTGGGGTGGAGTTGTCCGCTGAATATCCCTCTACTATGCATATACTGGGATACGGTTTTGATCCATCCCACGACGGTATGTGTGTAGAGCTGGAGAACTTAAGGCGTCACAGAGATGAAAGAAATCTGGAGATAATAGAGAGATTGCGGGCTATAGGGTTGGATATATCCATCGAGGACGTGCTCGAGGAGTCTAAAGGGGATGTAGTCGCCAGACCTCACGTAGCTAGGGCCATGATCAGAAAGGGATATTCTCTCTCTATGCGGGACTGTTTTGAGAGATACCTCAAAAGGGGAGCCCCAGGGTATGTCTCCAGGAAACGTCTCTCGCCGGAGAGGTCTATCTCCCTTATAAGAGAGGCCGGAGGGGTACCGGTCCTGGCTCACCCGATCCAGACCTCCAGAAATCTCCTGGAGTTGAAAAACATCCTTTTTTCCCTTAAGGAGATGGGACTCTGGGGATTAGAGTGCCTTTCCAGACACCACGAAGCGGATCAGATATATCAATATATGGCGATGGCCTCAGACCTCGGTCTGCACTGCACCGCCGGATCGGATTACCATGGATCAAATCGGATAGGGGTATCTATGGGAGTTCCTGTAGCGGAGGACCTTCTTCCATGGGCTAGGCTTGGGATATCCCTTTAGATCTCGAGACGGAGGGAGCTGTGGCTCTCTCCGTTAATCGTGCCTGAGCTGAGCTAGATCTCGTAGGGGGAAATGAATTTGAATATAGTGGATTTTAGAAGCGACACGGTTACCTGTCCTGATGGAGGGATGAGAAAGGCCATCTTCGAGGCCTCAGTTGGAGATTCGGGATATGGAGATGACCCCTCCATAAACGAATTGGAATCTTTGGCGGCGGATATAGTCGGTCAGGAGGCCGCTATCTTCGTTCCGTCGGGGGTGATGGGGAATATCACCGCCTTAGGCTCTCACTGCAGGAGAGGAGAGGCGGTCCTTGTAGGTGATAAATCCCACATATATAGGTATGAAGGAGGAGGTCTCTCCGCCATAGCGGGACTTTTGCCCTATGCCTTAGACGACTCCTCCGGTCTTCCGTCTCCCGAATCGGTCCTGAACAGCTGTCCTGAGGTAAACGTTCATTTTGCCCAGACTTCGCTGTTGTGCCTCGAGGTCACCCATAACGATAGAGGTGGCTTGGCTCAGCCATTGTCCGACTTCAAGGCTGTCGTAGAGGCCGGCAGGGAGAAAGGGCTGGCTATCCATTTGGACGGAGCGAGGGTCTTTAACTCTGCCGTGGCCTGGGGAGTGGACGTAAAGGAGTACACCTCCTCGGTGGACTCGGTTCAATTCTGCCTCTCTAAAGGGCTAGGTGCCCCTATGGGGGCGATGCTGTGCGGTTCGGAGGAGTTTATCTCCAGGGCTCGGTTTGAGAGAAAAAGGCTCGGTGGAGAACTTCGTCAGGCCGGTTTTATGGCGGCGGCGGGGATATACGCCCTTAAAAACAACATCCCTAAACTGCTGGAGGACCACGAAAACGGTCAGGTTTTGGCTGACACCCTTGCCCAAGGGGGGCTGATCGTCGAGCCCGTACCTCAGGGAACCAGGAGGACCAACATGGTCTACGTGAATTTGGCTGAAAAAGGTCCTTCTTCCTCCGAGTTAGCCGCCTCCTGTAAACCCAAGGGAGTCCTTTTCAACGATATGGAGCCTCGAAGGTTCAGACTCGTAACCCATCTTGGCATGGACAGAGAAGAGGTTATCAGAGGAGCAAACTGCATTTTAAGAGAGGCACTGACAGCCTGATGTTACCTATAGAGAGGATAGAGGAGGTCTCCAGGCTCCTTCTCGAAAGGGCTATAGGACGGGGAGCCTCGATGGCCGACGTAATTTACAGTGACTCTGTAACCAGAACCCTATCCATGAGAGATGGTCAGGTAGAGACCTCCAGAAGCTCTCAGTCCGGCGGAATAGGCCTGAGGGTAGTGGATTCGGAAGGCCGGCAAGGGGTGGCCAGTGGCAACGGTTTTGATCAAAATTCACTGACCCAGATAGTGGACTGGGCCATGGACAACTGTGGCCTTTCAGAGCCCGATCCATGGGTTACGATGGCGCCTCCGACCAAAGAAGAAGATCTGGACCTTGACCTCTGGGACCCTGAAGTGCCGTCTATCTCCGGAGAGGAGCGGCTGGAAAGGTGTTCAGAGATGCACCGCTTGGCTTCCTCTATGGACAAAAGGGTTATCTCCGTCAGAAGCGCTTCATGGAGCGATGGAGTAGGTCTGTCTTTCTACGCCAACTCCCTCGGTGTTGCTTCATGGCACAGAGGATCTATTGTAGGGGCTGGCCTGTCTTTGGTGGCCGAGGAAGACCAGGCCATGGAGATGGGAGGAGCTGGATTCCATCGCCGACACCTGGGGGATATGGATCTATCTCTCATAGCCCAAAAGGCGGTAGAGGACGTAGTGGGTACGTTGAACGGCAGACCTATCCCCTCCGGCCTGTATGACCTGTATTTACCGCCTGATGGAGCGTCGTCTCTGCTGGACGTCCTATCGGAGATGCTCTTCGCTTCCTCCGTCCAGAAAGGCCGGTCTCTGTTTAGGGATCGACTAGGGGATTCGGTCGGAGCCTCCTGCCTGACCGTCGTCGACGATGGTCGACTGATTAGGGGCATGGGATCCTCCTGCCTGGACGGAGAGGGAGTCCCATGTTCCAGGAAAGTCCTGATCGACCAAGGTAGGCTAAAGGGCTTTCTCCACTGTCTCAGCTCGGCGAAAAAAGAGGGCGTAGAGCCCACAGGCAACGGATTTAGGGGCATATCCTCCAATCCCGAGGTGGACGTGACCAACCTCTTTATCGAAAAAGGTGAAAATCACCCTGAGTATATGATCTCCTGGATAGATAGAGGACTCTGGGTCTCCGAGTTTCAGGGACTTCATACGGTGAATTCGGTTACAGGCGAATTCTCCCTTGGAGCTAAAGGGAGACTTATCGAAAACGGAGCGGTTAAAGGCCCTGTATCCGGAGTCACCGTCGCCGGTAACCTCTTAGACCTCATAGGAAATATATCCTACGTCGGAAACGATTTAACTTTCTTTGGGGATATAGGGTCACCTTCGCTGGTGATACGAGATGTGGCTCTGGCGGGGGCGTAGGTTTCTTTGGGCTTTCATCCTGCTACTGAGCTTTCCCCTCTCCCTCTGGGCTGAGAGCTGGCAACTCGTTAAGGATGGAGCCTCTGTAGGCACCGTTAACGTCAAATACGTCGAGAGCGACACCTACGTAGCGATAGGAGAGATGGCCAGGCTTTTAGGCTATTCCGCTAAGTCCCTGAACGATGGACTGCTTATAGCTAAGGGAAACGTCAACCTTCAGGTTATTCCTAACGCCGCGGCGGTATGGCTAGGTTATGAGATCCTATCCCTCAGGAAGAAGGCTTTTGTATCCGATGGGCGATGGTGGATGGACTCAGAGTCTTCTTTGGCGGTGATGGAGAAACTTTTGGCTAAATCGGGGGATGGAGCCAGGCTTTTGTGGCGAGGTGGGTCATCCCCGTCGGTGGAGGTCGCTGCCCCTAAGGCTCCTCCTGTATCTCCCACGCCTTCCGTTTTGCCTTTGTCTAAAGTCGAAGCGGCGTCCTTCCGGTGGGGTGTTCACGAAGACAGGGTTAGATTGGTCGTCGAGACGGAGGGAAAAGTTCCCTTTAAGTCCGTTGCCGATGGTCTGAGGTTTTCATTTAAGGCTAAACCTCAAGTTGGACCTTCTCCCGACCCATCGGTCTCGACGGAGATAAAAAAAGATGGAAATGGTTGGATTCTATTGGTATCCTCTCCTGGGTGGAAACACACCGTGTTTGAGCTGACCGACCCTCACAGGGTTGTGGCGGATTTTTTGAGACCTTCCGTCGCCCCTGCGGTGGTGTCTCTCCCCCCTACCGCTCCTTCTCCCTCAAAACCCCGTCCCGCCCCTTCGTCGAAAAAAAGGCCTCTGGTGGTGGTGGATCCGGGGCACGGTGGAAAGGATCCCGGTGCGGTCGCCCACGGTCGTAGGGAAAAGGATCTGGCCTTACAGATATCCAAGAGACTGGTAAAGAACATCCAAGCTCTTGGAATGGACGCTAGGCTGACCAGAGATGGAGATCGTTATCTAAAGCTCAGAGAGAGGACGGACCTCGCAAACAAGTGGGACGCCGATGCCTTCGTCAGCATACACCTTAACGCCCTGCCCAAGGGAAGACACGCAAAAGGCGTCGAGATATACCTAATGGCCCTTCCTACCGACAAAGACGCTATGGAGCTAGCCAAGATAGAGAACGCCGAGATCGCGGAGGGCGGAAACGGCCAGGGAGGGGATAAGACAAGCCTTCTTCTCAGCATACTGGGCGATATGCAGCAGAACAATAAAATTCAGGAGAGCACCAACTTTGCGGAGGCTCTCTTCGCCGCTGGAAAGAGGGGCAAACTGCCTATGAGAAGGGTCGCTCAGGCCCCTTTCTACGTCCTTAGAGGGGCGGCTATGCCAGCGGTTCTGGTGGAGACCGGTTTTATCTCCGAGCTTTCAGAGGCTAAAATGCTGGCGGACCCCTCCTACCAGGAAAGACTCGCTAAATCCCTGGCTCAGGGTATAAAGGCGTATTTAAAATGACAGGAGATGATTGACCTGAGAGAGGATATGGGGATATCGAGTGATAGACGAGGCAGAAGAAGCAGGCAGGAGAGGGATACAAAACCGTCGGGTCCTCTAAAATTCCTGGTGAGAGCTCTGGCCTGGGGAGCGGTGGCCACGATATTTTTCTCCATGGGTTATCTCAGTTCCGGCTGGTTACTCAACTATCTCGATGGCAGAGGAATCGGAGGACAGCCGGAGGTCGTCAGTTCCGTAGAGCAGGCGGATAACCTGATGTCCTCCTCCGGAGAGGGCATACAGACCCTTGTGGACATGGGCAAGAGGGTGACGTTCAATATATATGTCCCCGACGATAAGGGAAAGATGATAAGGGAAAAGGTCGAAATGGCTTCAGGGGTCATGGAGGACGACGTGATAAAGCTCCTCGAGACCCTTCTGTCCAGGCTTTCGGAGGCTAAGGTCTTCGCCTCCGACGTTAACATTAAAAATGTATTTAGGGATGGAGAGGTGATGTATCTGAATTTCAACGAACCCTTTCAGATCGCTCTGTCTAAACTCTCCGCACAAAAAGGTTCTTTGGTGATGACCGGAGTGGTCAGAAGCGTCACCGATAACTTTATGCCCGTGGCCAGGGTACAGTTTATGATAAACGGAGAGATCCGGGAATCGGCGGGAGAAGTCCCTCTCTCTGTTCCCTGGGAGCTTAGAAAACAATCTTGATATATTGTGAGGTTCTTTTGGGGATATGAAAAATAATTTATTAGAGAAACGGGAAGACGGGAGATCTGGATCGGATCTGCGGGAAATATCCTTCGAGAGAGGTTATACCTGCTATGCCGAGGGATCCTGTCTGGTCTCCTTTGGAAAGACTAAAGTTCTCTGTAACGTATCGGTGGAGGAGAAAGTCCCTCCTTTTTTAAGGGGGTCCGGGAGTGGATGGATAACGGCGGAATACTCCCTCTTGCCCAGGTCGACTTCTACCAGGGTTCCTAGGGATATATCAAAAGGACGTCTTAACGGCAGAAGCAGCGAAATTCAGAGGCTTATAGGCCGATCCCTCAGGGCCGCTGTGGATCTCGAGCAGCTAGGGGAGAGGACCTTATGGGTGGACTGCGACGTCATACAGGCCGACGGAGGAACCAGGACCGCCGCCATTACCGGTGGCTTTGTGGCGGTGGTAGATGCCCTGAGATACCTTTGGAGATCCGGCAAAGTTGGGGTTATACCTCTGAGGTCTCACGTCGCAGCGGTTAGCGTAGGGACCGTAAAGGGAAGGCTTCTGTCGGACCTGTGCTACCAGGAGGACAGCCATGCGGACGTGGACATGAACGTCGTCATGGACGGCAACGGAAATTACATAGAGATACAGGGAACCGGGGAAAACGGCGTATTCAGCAAAGGAGAGCTTCAGGACATGTTGTCCCTTGCGGCAAACTCTATCGAAAAGCTCGTCGCCTTACAGGAAAATGCCCTTGATATGGATGGAGAGGAGCTGGAAGCCCTTGCATCTTCGTGATATGGTTATAGCCAGTGGGAATAAAGGCAAGTTCGTCGAGTTTCGAGACCTTCTGAGTCCTTTAGGTATCGAACTCCATTTTGGCAAAGATATGTCCGATCTAGACGTTGAGGAGACAGGGTCAAGCTTTCTCGAGAACGCAACCCTCAAGGCAGGTGCCTGGGCTTCACACGCTAAAATGGCGGCCCTCGCTGACGATAGCGGCATAGAGGTGGAGGCTCTTGACGGTCGACCGGGAATATACTCCGCCAGGATGGGGGCCGATGAGCGGTCCTGTCGAGATTGGCTTTTAAACGAGCTCCAGGGGGTTGAGAACCGAAAGGCGAGATACACCGCCGCACTGGTCCTGGCTTTGCCCGACGGTGGAATATGGTCTACGGAGGAATATTGCTACGGGACGGTGGCCGTGGAACCTAGAGGCGAAAACGGTTTTGGATACGATCCTATATTTATACCTGAAGGATACGACGTGACCTTCGGGGAGCTGGACGGATCCATAAAGTCTTCCATATCCCATAGGGCAAAAGCGTCGAGAAATTTTATAAAGTGGCTTGCAGAGGGCGGAAATATGGTAAAATAGCCCGGCTATAAGTCGGATCGTTCAATCTATCAGGAGGTGCAGAGGATGAAGACCGCATTGGCTATCGTCCACATTTTGCTCTGTCTCGTGCTGATATCGGTGGTTTTGATGCAGCACAGAAAACAAGGTGGCTTTGGAGGGCTGTTCGGTGGCGGAAGCCAGGCCGACGTGTCGTCCAACCAGTGGCAGCGGTTTACGGCTCTTACCAAGATAACTGTCGTCGTTACCGTGTTGTTTATGTTGACGTCGGTTGTCCTGGTAGTGTCCTAGGGCAGTTCGTCATGACAGAACGGGGGAGTATATCCCGGTTGCAGGATGTCTCTCGTCTAACCGTCGACGAGGACAGGATATTTAGCGCTACCCACGAGGAAATTCTCAACGGAGAGACCACGGATATCTATTTCGTAAAGACCAGAGATGTGCTAAAATCCGGCAGTCTCCTTGGAACTGACGTTGTCGCCGAGGTCTTTACCAGAAAAAGCGGTGTTTTTGCCGGCCTTTCGGAGATGCTTTTTCTCTTGAAGGATTGCGGTGACATCAAGGTAGAGGCTCTCTCCGAAGGGGATGAGTTCTCCTCCAGAGAGGTTCTAGTCAGGATAAGCGGTCCTTACGGATCTTTTGGGATGCTTGAGACCGTCTATCTTGGCATGCTTGCCAGCTCCACCGCCTGGGCGACCGCCGCTAGAGAGTGTGTCGTAGCCGCTCAGGGGAAGCCTGTTCTGTGCTTTGGAGCTAGGCACGTTCACCCCGCAGTTGCCCCTGCTATGGAGCGAGTTGCGGTTAGGTTCGGAGGCTGTCAGGCCGCTAGCTGTATTTTAGGGGCCAAGCTCGCTGGCATGGAACCCTCGGGGACCGTTCCACACGCCGCCATTCTGATAGCTGGGGATACCTTAAAACTGGCGAGGCTCTACGATCAGGCTATGGCTCCCGATGAACCGAGAATCGTCCTGGTCGACACCTTCAAGGACGAGACTGAGGAGTCTCTTAGGATCGCTGAGGCCCTCGACGGAAGGCTTTCAGGGGTCAGGCTCGATACTCCAGGGGAAAGAGGGGGAGTTACCCCCGAGCTGGTTCGAGAGCTGAGATGGCGACTGGACTGTGCTGGTTTTAAAGAGGTCTCCATTATCGCTTCCGGCGGCATAACCCCTGAGAGGATAAAAGTGCTTTCAGAAGCGGGAGTGGACTCCTTCGGCGTTGGAAGCTACATATCCAACCCTAGTCCTAGGGACATGACTATGGATATAAAAATGATAGACGGCAGACCTATAGCTAAAAGAGGGCGGTTGCCGGGGCTTCAGGAAAATCCTAGGCTTAAAAGAGTTCTTTGATTACAGTCTTCCCCTTTTCGATCCGCCTTTCTACTTCACGATTCGGCTGCCACACCCCCAGATAATGGCCGTTACGTGTTGGAGAACGTGGCTCCCCAGAGTCCTGAGCGAAGAATCGAAATGCAGGGATATGTTAAATAAAATAATAATATTGGATAAAATACAAGGAGAGTGTTGGGAATGAGCGATCACCGCACCTTCATGGCCAAGAAGGGCACCCTCCAGCGTTGCTGGTACGTTGTCGATGCCACCGATAAACCTCTCGGTAGGCTCGCCGCCCAGGTGGCTATGGTTCTTATGGGCAAGCATAAGCCCACTTACACGCCCCACGTCGACACTGGAGACTTTGTCATAGTGATAAACGCAGAGAAGATCAGACTTACCGGCAACAAGCTGGCTAAGAAGGTCTACAGCCACTCAGGACATCCTGGCGGATTCAAGGAGACTACCTACGGGGATATCCTCCGTAAGTTCCCTGAGAGGCTCATAGAGAAGGTCGTAAAAGGCATGGTTCCCCGGAATAAGCTACAGATGTCCCGGAAGCTTAAAGTCTATGCTGGATCCGTCCACCCCCACGCGGCTCAAAAGCCCGTGGAGATGAACGTCTAGTTTTGTCATACGGAGGTAGATTAAACATGCAGACTTCCTACACATGGGGAACAGGTAGAAGAAAGAACGCCGTTGCCCGAGTTCGTATCGCTCCTGGTGAGGGCAAGATCCTCATCAACGAGAGAGATGTTCAGGAGTATTTTCCCAGGCTTTGCTGGGTGACCCAGGCCCTTGAGCCCCTTAAGACCGCCGGTGTCGAGGGGAAAATGGACGTTTACGTAAACGCCCACGGCGGCGGCCTTACCGGCCAGGCCGGTGCGGTCCGTCTCGGTATCGCCAGGGCTCTCATAAAGGTAAACCCCGAGCTTCGTCCCGCCCTTAAGAGGGCTGGAATGCTTTGCCGGGATTCCCGGATGGTCGAGCGTAAGAAGTACGGCCAGAAGGGCGCAAGAGCCAAGTACCAGTTCTCCAAGCGTTAATTTAACTTTTTCAGGGATCGAGGTTTTTCCTCGGTCCCTGTTTTTATAGGATCCTCTCTAAAAATGCTAATCCTCGGAGAGGTCGTTCTGACGTAGCCCATTCGAGCCCGTATAATCGGCATGCCGTCGTGTAGTAAGAATGGGGCGACAGGACGTCGCCCTCCGAGGCGGTTCGTACGGAACAGGCAGGTCGAGTATACTATTGGGCCAGGGCGTAGGCGGAATGATCTCTCCGAGGGGACTCAGAGGTGTTTTTTATAGGCTCCTCACGTGTGAGGATAGGCACAAAATATCAACTGTAACCTGCACCTCCGTATACGAGGAGGTGCCTTTTGTGATAGTCTAGAACTCTGATTTCACAGGAGAGGAGGGAGTGTTATAGACCTAAGAGAGAGCGTAGAGCAGCGGTTTGCCCGAATAGGTCTCATGTTGGAGCGTAAGTGCTTTTCCGAGGCTAAGGAACATCTGTCCGCCATGGAGCCGGCGGATATCGCGGAAGGGTTGGAGGAGCTTTCCTCCACACAGATGGTCCTCTATTTCAGGCTTCTTCCCAAAGACCTTGCCATCGAGGTCTTTGAGGTTATGAGATGGGATGAACAGCAGCGACTTATCGAACACGTCACAGATAAAGAGGTGGGGGAGATAATAGAGGACATGTCCGACGACGATCGGACGGTGCTTCTGGATGAGCTTCCCGCTAAGACGGTAAAAAAACTACTCCTCCAGCTTTCTCCTGAGGAGAGACAGCTCGCCAACCGGCTGCTTAACTACACTGAGGGATCCGCTGGCAGGGTGATGACCCCCGAGTTTATCGACTTAAAAAAAGGCATGACCGCCGAGGAGGCGGTGGGGAGAATCAGGTCGGTCGCCAGGAAGAAAGAGACTATCTATACCTGTTTCGTCATAGATGACGCTAGACACCTCCAGGGGGTCGTCGAACTGGAGGATCTCATAATGGCGGGATCCAAAACTGAAGTAGAATCCATAATGGATGACGAGCCCGTCTACGTCAACACCACCACCGATCAGGAAGAGGTGGCCAGGGTTATGTCCCGCTACGACCTCCACACCATTCCGGTGGTGGATAAGGAAAATCGGCTTGTCGGTATAGTTACTTTCGACGACGTCTTAGATATCCTCGAGGAAGAGGCCACCGAGGACTTCGAGAGGATGGCGGGAATTCAGCCTGTCGAGGACAGTTATCTGGACGTAAACATCCTCACTATGGCCAGAAAGAGGTTTATGTGGCTGGTCATATGCATAATCACCGAGGCCTTCACCTCCACCGTCCTTAAACACTATTCCCAGACGATACAGACGGTGGTCGCCCTGACCTACTTCATTCCTCTGCTTATAGGAACCGGTGGAAACGCCGGTACCCAGGCGGCTACCCTCATGATCCGAGGCATGACCGTAGGGGATATCACTAGAAAAGACATAGGAAAAATACTTCTTCGGGAGACCGCCTCGGGCCTTCTCCTCGGAGGGGCCTTGGCGGTCCTCGGTTTCGCCAGGGCCATGGTGCTGGATACAGGCTTTGACGTGGCTATGGTGCTTACCTTTGCGGTAGTATCCGTCGTACTCATGGGAAACCTCGCCGGAGCAATCCTTCCTCTGATAGCCAGGGCCTTGAAGATGGATCCGGCGATTATGTCCGGTCCCTTTATAACGACTATCGTCGATGTCTTTGGGCTGATAGTCTATTTTGAGATAGCTAGAATGGTGCTAAAAACCTAAAATCGTGGGGAAGGTGTAATGAATATGAGAAAACTATCCATGTTAGTGCTCTGTCTGTGCCTGTTTTCAAGTCCTCTGTCAGCGGAGGATTTCCTCACCGTCGAGAAGGCCCTGGAGTTGGCTTACGACAACAACCCCGTCCTAATGGCCTCTCTCTCGAAAGAGGAGCAGGCCAGACAGCAGATAGCCCAGGTTCGAGCGTCCAGACTGCCCCAGCTAGGGGTCTCTCTGGCGGGCCAATTCTCCAAAGACGCCACTACTTACGCCGTCTTAGGGCCCACAGGTGTTCCTACAGGGAATGTTGCCGCTGCGGGCTGGCAGAACGCTTTTCAGGCGGCCCTTAGCCTCAACTGGCTTCTCTACAGCAGCGGGACCGTCCCCAACGCCATAAAGGCCAAAGAGCTCGCGCTAAAGGGGGTTCAGGCCCAATCGGTCAGGACCGGTCAGGCTGTTGAGAACGGCGTCAGAAAGGCCTACTATTCCCTCCAGAGGGCCAGGGCCAAGCTTTTGGTCGCTCAGGAGGCCCTTGATCTGGCGAAAGAACACCTCTCCCAGGTCGAATCGTTCTATCGCTACGGTGTCGTGGCCAAAAATCAGGTGCTCAGGGTTCAAGTCGACGTCTCCGACGGAAAACTGAACGTTATAAAGGCTGAAAACGCTGTGGAGGTAGGTTGGAGTGCCCTTGAAAGGGCTGTGGGAACCGCTCTAAAGGATCGATATACCCTCCCCGAGTCGGAGACCTCCGTCTCCGATCGGACTGTCCCTGAGGACCCGCTCTCCGCAGCGATGATCTATAGACCTGAGCTGGTCGCTTTGGAGTATTCCAGACAGTCCGCCCTATCTATGGCTAAGTCAGCTGCCGGGACGAGAGGTCCTCAAATTGGGCTTCAGGGGCAGCTCAAAGAGGTGGATAATTCCTTTTTCCCCAGCGATAACGACGATTGGACGGTATCTATCTCCGCTACCTGGACCTTCTTCGACGGAGGAGAAAGTCTAGCCAAAGAGAGGGAGGCGAAGGCCGCCGCTCAGGAGCTCGTCCACTCCATAGAGGACCTCAAAAAACAGATTTCTATGGAAATTTCCTCCGGCAAACTGAACCTTGAGTCCGCTCTCCAGAGGATCGAGGTGGCCAGGGACCAGGTGGCCAGTGCGGAAGAGGACTATCGAATGGCACTTAAAAGATATACCGCCAACGTGGGTACCAACATAGACGTTTTGGACGCCAGGGTCTCCCTGTCGAACGCTAAAACCCAGCTGGTGGATGCCGTTTACGACACCTACACCGCTAGGTCCGACCTGGAGTACGCCGTAGGTTCTTCGGGGAAATTTATACTGAAATCCGATAGTTGACATACCCAGGATTTGCTGTATAATACGTTCTTGTCGCAGGCCGGCGTAGCTCAGTTGGTAGAGCAGCTGATTTGTAATCAGCAGGTCACCAGTTCGAGTCTGGTTGCCGGCTCCAGGTAATAATGACGTGGTAGTGTGGCCGAGTGGTCAAAGGCAGCAGACTGTAAATCTGCCGGCGGACGCCTACGGTGGTTCGAATCCACCCGCTACCACCATTTCAAACTTTTAACGCGATGCCGACTTAGCTCAGTAGGTAGAGCACATCCATGGTAAGGATGGGGTCTCCGGTTCGAGTCCGGAAGTCGGCTCCAGAGCATGAGAGACCCGGGCGAAGCGTTCCGGGTCTTTTTTTGTGGTCAGCACTATTGGATAAACCCAAAGTTATGGTACAATCTCGAGAGCTGGACGACATAAAAGAAAAGCCTCTCGTAGAGGCGTATTTATGTAAATAGGGAGGTATTATTAAAATGGCAAAGGAAAAGTTTGAAAGGACAAAGCCCCATCTTAACATCGGAACTATCGGTCACATCGACCACGGCAAGACCAGCCTTACCGCTGCTATCTCCAAGAGTCTCGCCTCCGCAGGCTATGCGGACTTCTCGAAGTTCGAGGACATCGACAAGGCCCCTGAGGAGAGAGAGCGCGGAATAACCATCAACATAGCTCACATCGAGTACCAGACCGACAAGCGTCACTACGCTCACATCGACTGCCCCGGCCACGCCGACTACATCAAGAACATGATCACCGGTGCCGCTCAGATGGACGGCGGAATCCTGGTGGTCTCCGCCGCCGACGGCCCGATGCCTCAGACCCGTGAGCACGTCCTTCTCGCCCGTCAGGTCAACGTGCCCGCCCTCGTGGTCTTCATGAACAAAGTCGACATGGTCGACGACGACGAGCTTCTCGATCTGGTCGAGATGGAGATCCGCGAGCTTCTGGACAAGTACAACTTCCCCGGAGACGACGTGCCTATCATCCGTGGTTCCGCCCTTAAGGTTCTCGAGGAGAGCGACGGCACCAGAGAGGACAAATGGAGCAAGGCGATCTGGGAGCTTATGGACGCTTGCGACAACTACTTCCCCGATCCCGTCCGTGACACCGACAAGACCTTCCTCATGCCCATCGAGGACGTGTTCACCATCACCGGTCGCGGCACCGTCGTAACCGGTCGTGTGGAGCAGGGAGTTATCCACTCCGGCGACGAGGTGGAGATAGTCGGGATCAGGGACACCCAGAAGACCGTTGCCACCTCCCTCGAGATGTTCCGCAAGATCCTCGACGAGGCTCTGGCTGGAGATAACGTAGGGGTCCTTCTTCGTGGAACCGGCAAAGACGACGTCGAGCGCGGTCAGGTTCTGGCCAAGCCCGGATCGATCAAGCCTCACACCAAGTTCAAGGCTGAGGTCTACGTCCTCAAGAAGGAAGAGGGCGGCCGTCACACCCCCTTCTTCAAGGGCTACAAGCCTCAGTTCTACTTCCGTACCACCGACGTCACCGGAGCCATCGAGCTTCCTGAGGGAGTCGAGATGGTAATGCCTGGGGACAACGCCACCTTCAAGGTCGAGCTTATC